>JAGWXC010000303.1 GCA_018970045.1 Planctomycetota bacterium
TCGGTCATGCTGGCGTTGTCTTTCACGGTGGCGGTGTCGATCAGCACCACGTCGGCGGCGCGGCCCACGGCGATCAGGCCGCGGTTGGGGATGCCGTAGCGCTCGGCGGTGAGCGAGGTGGCGCGGCGGATCGCGTCGGGGAGTTTTGACGGGTCCTTGTCCAGCACGTAGTGGCGCAGGAAGCGCGGGAAAGCGCCCGCACCGCGCGGGTGGCCACCGTCCAGATCGCCGTCGGAGCAGATGCTCGCCAGCGGCCAGTTGATGAAGGTCTCCACGTCTTCCTCGCTCATCGAGACGCCCATCACGCCTTCACGGTTCTCGGGGGTGTCGATGTTGCCGTCGGGGTAGGCGCGCTTGATCAGCCACTGCAGCGTCTCGGCCTCGGGTTGACCGCGCTCTTTCGCGATCTGCGCCACGTTCATGCCGACGTAGCGCGGTTCGGGCGTGTATTCCGCGAAGAAAATGCCATCCGCGTGCGCCACGTGTTTCAACGCGTGCCGTGAAGCCTCGATATTGTCGAAGTCGCGCTTGGGGAAGATCGAGGTGATCGTCGAGTACCAGTAGGTGTAGGGGTACACGTCTGCCGCGATGTCGAGGCCCTGCGCGCGCCAGTCTTCGATGCGCTTCAGCATCGCCGGTGCCTGCCCCCAGCGGTCGATCAGCGAGATTTTGAGGTGCGAGAGCTGCACGCGGATCTTCGCTTCGCGGGCGATGGTGGCGGCTTCGTCCTGTGCCTCGTCGAGCGCCACGTCTTCGCTGCGCACGTGGCTGGTGTAGAGACCACCCGAGGCTGCGGCCACTTTCGATAAAGCCACGAGTTCTGCGGTATCGGAGTAGATGCCGGGGTCGTACTCGAGGCCGCTGGAGAGGCCGAGCGCGCCGGCCTTCATATCGGCGGCCACAAGGTTCTCCATGCGTTTCACTTCGGCCGGCGTGGCGATGCGGCGGTAGTCCGCGCCCATCACCGCCTTGCGGACGGTGCCATGCCCGCTGAAGGAGGCGTAGTTGATGGCGGCCGGTGTTTTCTCGCGCTTGGCGAACCAGTCCGCGAGCGGGAATTCAGATCCGCCGTCCACGCCCACGATCGCCGTGGTGATGCCCTGCGAGGCTGCGGAGCGCACATCGAGATCCGCATCCATGCCGCGCTCGTGGTGGCTGTGCGCATCAATGAAACCTGGCGTGAGCGTGAGGCCCTTCGCCTCCACCACCGTGTCGCCCGCGCGGGGGGTGACCTTGCCGATGCCGGCAATGAGGCCGTTGCGCAGTGTCACGTCGGCCACGTATCCGGGCCGTCCGCTGCCGTCGATCACGGTGGCACCGCGGATCAGCGTGTCTGCCGTGGCCGTGCCGGCGCAGAGGGCAAGGGCAAGGGCAAGGGCGAGGCGTGCGTGCATGGTCATCCCCACAGTCTGTACTCCGGCCATTCGATGAGATCGTGATCGTAAACGAGCGCGGGTTCGCGGTCGCGTGCGAGGAGCAGCGGCGAGTCGAGATCGACGATCTCCGCGAGACGCGCGATAAGCAGCGCCGGCGCCGTGGCGAGCGAGGTGCCGAGGTTGCAGCCCACCATCAGGCGCAGACCTCGCGTGTGTGCTGCCGCGGCCAGCGCCAGCGCTCCGGTAAGGCCGCCGGTTTTGTCGAGCTTGATGTTGATGTAACCGTAGCCGTCCGGCAGCGTGGCGAGGCTCCCGCGGTCGACGCAGGATTCATCCGCGCAGAGCGGCAGCGGGCCCTTCCAGCCCTCGAGTGCGGCATCCGTGCCGGGGGCGAGCGGTTGTTCGATCACCGAGACGCCGATGGCGGCGAGTTCCGGCGCGTAGGCATTCAATTCGTCCAGCGTCCAGCCGCCGTTGGCATCCACCAGCAGGCG
>JAGWXC010000304.1 GCA_018970045.1 Planctomycetota bacterium
CACCCCGGCCCGTGCGGCCGATGTGCTCTCGGCTGGGGCGACGTGGTGCTCCACGCCGGCCGAGGCGGCGGAGGCATGCGACGTCGCGATCTCCATGGTCGGCTACCCGAGCGATGTCGATGCAGTTCACCGCGGCGACCACGGCACGCTTCGCGCTGACGTCCGGCCACGCATCGTCATCGACATGACGACCAGCACGCCATCGCTCGCGCGGGAACTCGCCGCACACGCGGCGTCGCTCGGCGTGGCGTCGATCGATGCACCGGTCTCGGGCGGCGACGTCGGTGCCCGCAACGCGGCGCTCAGCATCATGGTCGGCGGGGAAGTCGAGGCGGTCGAGGCGGCGCGGCCGCTGCTTGCATCGATGGGCAAGACGATCGTGCACCATGGCGGACCTGGTTCGGGCCAGCATTGCAAGATGGTGAACCAGATCCTGATCGCGAGCTCCATGCTCGGACTCTGCGAGGCCTTGGCCTATGCGCAGGGCACCGGCCTGGATCCGGCCAAGGTGATCGAGAGCGTGGGGGGTGGTGCAGCCGGCAGCTGGAGCGTCAATAACCTTGGACCCCGAATCCTCCGCGGCGATTTCGCTCCGGGCTTCTTCGTCGAGCACTTCTGCAAGGACCTGAGGATTGCCCTGGACGAGGCTCGAGCGCTCGGGCTGGAGCTCGAGGGGCTGGCGCGTGCCGAGCGGCTGTACGCCTTGCTGCGCGACCAGGGGCATGGCCGCGCTGGAACGCAAGCGCTCTGGCACCTGTTCTCGGGCGCTGCAGGCTCGGTCGCGTGAGCCTGAACCGCTGTCCGCGCATGCCAACCCTTGCTGATTCGTGCGAAACCCACTAGACTGCCCGACTCGACATTCGGAGCGACTCATGACCATCACCCCCGGCAGCACCGTCACCATCACCCTGAACCAGGTCCCCGCGGAACCCAAGTACCGCAAGACCCTGCAGCGGCTGATGCGCATGCAGCCTTCGGTGCAGCGCGTCCTGACCCGCATCGCCACCGCCCGTGGCCGCGACAACGTGACCCAGCAGCGCGGTGGCCGCATCTGGACCGCCCGCATGAAGGCGACCAAGGTCGTCAACCTCTCGAAGGGCGCTTCCTTCAGCCTCTTCGTCACCCCGCAGATCGTGCCCGACATCAAGTCGGTCTCGAAGTTCGTCACGGTCAAGTGACGTCCTGCACAACACGGACTTCGTCGCGCGGCGCCTGATCCAGGGCGCCGGGTGTCGTTGGGGGCGGACCTGCCGACGGATCGCCGGCCGTGCCGCGGTCCCCGATGCCTTCTGCCTTCAGTGGCTCAGGATCTCGTCGCGAAGGGGCGTGATCACGTGCGGGATCACGCGTGACTCGGCCAGTCGTTCCGCGTGACCGGCGAGCGATGCGAGCACGGCCGGCAGTTCATCGAGCGTGGCCACGGGGCCGACCTTGCGGACCGTGAGGATCACGCTGATGGGTTCGGGAAGATGTCGCGCGCTCGAACCATCGGCCGCCTTCGGCCGGGTCTTCACCTCGACGAACGCCTGCCAGTCGCCTTCGGGCGTGAGCGCCAGGCCGATGAACGGCTGCACGTCGATCGGCAGGTCGTGGTCGGGATCGAAGAGCCCCGAGAGCCTGCTGTCGGAGAACAAGGCGTTGTAGACGATGATGTCGCGGTCATGCTCGGTCTCGAGATCGAAGCCGAAGACCAGATCGACCGAGTCGATGTCGAGCGGGCTGATCGACAGGAAGTACGGCGCGGTCTCGAGCAGGAAGCGGTGCAGCCGGTACGTCTCGGCCATGTCCGGCGGGTTCACGTAGCCAGCGCGCAGGCTGGTCGCCTTCATCGCCACCCACATCAGGCTCGG
>JAGWXC010000065.1 GCA_018970045.1 Planctomycetota bacterium
TCGCTGTCGTACTGGTGGGTCGAGGGCTCATGCGGCTTGGGCTCGATGTAGAGCTGACCGGTGAAACCGATCGAACGCGCATGCTCGATGGCCAGGTGCAGGAAGGTCGCCATCTGCTCGCGCTCGCGGCGCAGGTCGGTGTTGAGCAGCGTGGTGTAGCCCTCGCGCCCGCCCCAGAAGACATAGCCCTGGCCGCCCAGGCGCATCGTCGCCTCCATCGCCACGCGTACCTGCGCGGCGGCGTGGAGGAACACGCGGACATCCGGGCTCGTGGCCGCACCATGCATGTAGCGCGGATGGCTGAAGAGGCACGCGGTGCCCCAGAGCAACCGCGCACCTGTCGAGCGCTGCATCGCGTCGAGACGGTCGACGACCGCATGCAGGTCGCGCTCGGTCGTGGCGAGCGTGTCGCGCTCGGGCGCGACGTCACGGTCGTGGAAGCACCAGAAGCCGATGCCGGTCTTCGAGAGGAACTCGCCGAACGCATCGACCCGGCGCAGCGCGTTGTCGAGCGAGTCGCTGCCGTCGTCCCACGGCATCTGGGCGGTCGGCGCACCGAACGGATCCGAGAGCCCATTGCGCATCGTGTGCCAGTAGCAGCTGGCGAAGCGCAGCTGGTCGCGCATGGAACGACCTTCGACGATGGCCGATGCGTCGTACTGGCGCAGGGCGAGCGGCTCGTTGCAGTCCGGTCCCTTGAAGGCGATCGACGGGACGTCGGCGAAGAAGTCAGCCATGCGCGCAGTGTCGCACGAAGCAGGCTTCGGTGCAGGGCTCGACGGAGGCGAGCGGCTCGCTGGCCGCGCGCTTGGCGCCCCATGCACTGATGACGGCCACCGCACAGACCAGCGCCACCACGATGACCTTGGTCACCGCGGCGGTGCGGCTCGAGGCGGCACGACCCACCAGCGGAACCGTGATGATGGGCGCGATCGGCGAAAGGGCCACGACCCACCACCAGTGCGGCGCGAACGTCGCGTAGTCGTGGGCCTGGCCGGACGCGGCGCTGCCGACCAGCAGGGCCGAGAGAAGCGTCGCCACGCCGACTCCGGGGCTGATGCGGCGGTTCCACCGGCACACCATGGACATGGCCAGCATCACGGCCGCCACGGCAGCCAGCGCGAGCGCGAGCTTGGCGAACCCGCTGGCCATGCAGAGCGAGGCCATCGAACCACACGCCACCGCACCGATCATGGCCGTGGTCGCGGGCGCCGATCCGATCGATGGACACAGGACGAAGGCTAGTGGCAGGGCGGCCAGTGCGGCGAGTGCGCGATCTCCGGTGGTCCATGCTGGAAACCGCATGAAGAAGACGAGCAGCGCAGCGACGAGCGCCATGAAGGGCGCGAAGAAGCAGCCGACGATGCCGTCGATCGGACGCTCATGCGAACCGCGCACGAGCGAGAGCAGCGCGAACCCTGCGATCACGAACGGCACGGTGTGCCACTGCGCCCACGGCGCCGTGGTGCCTTCCTGCAACCAGACGGACAGCGCGAACGCCGTCCCGAGTGCCAGCCCCGCTGTTCCGGGAACGACACGACGGCCTTCATGAGCCTGTGGTCCAACCGCAACCCACGGCGAGCGGGGCAGCAGGAACAGGATGATGCCAGCGAGGGCCGGCACCGCAACGGCAACGAGTGCTAGGGTCAGCATGGTGATCCTGGATCCCCAGGCATCCCGAACGCTCGGCGCAGCGCAGCCGCAGGCTGCGCGATCACTTCTTGCCGCCCGCTTCGTCGGCCTTGGCTTCAACGCCTTCGAGCGCGACCGTGATGCGGACCTCGTCGCCGAGCATGCCCTTCTCCACGCCCCAGCTCATGCCGTACTCGCTGCGCTTGATGGAGAACGTCGTCTCGAAGCCAGCGCGCGCGCCGCGGCCCATGTCCGCTGCGCCGGTGAACTCCACAGGCACCGTGACCTGCTTGGTCACGCCGTGGATCGTCAGGTCACCGGTCACCATGTAGATGCCCTTGTCGCCCATAGAGCAACCGGTCGACTTGAACGTCATCGTCGCGCACGACGGCTCCTTCGCATTGAAGAAGTCGGGGCTCATGAGGTGCTTGTCGAGATCCTTGTTGCCGCTGTCGACGCTCTCGGTGCGGATGGCGACATCCATTCGAATTTCGACGCCGCGATCAAACATGACGGATCCCGACACGTCGTTGAAGCGGCCCCAGAAGCGTCCGGCGCCAAGGTGCTGCACGCGGAAGAGCGCCTTCGAGTGGACGCCGTCGATCGCGTACGCAACGCCTTCCGGTGGCGGCTCAAAGGCGGCGGTGACGGCAAAGGAACCGATGGCGAGGGCCAGGACGGCGGCGATCGTGCGAAGCATCATGGAAAACTCCTGGAGTCGTGGGGTGCGAAAGCGACGACGCTATGTCCTGATCAGGGCACGCCGCAACCACGGGCACGCCGAGCGCCGTGGAGCGCCACAGGCGCGTGCATGCCACCATGCGAGAACTGCATCACGACGCCCACTCCCCTTCTGATGCGCTCGAGGCGCGGGCGCCTTGCATGGCTCTGGGGCCCAACCGAGCTTTTACGTCTTATAACCCGTCGTTCGAAAAGTTCATGGCCTGGAGGAGCCCATCAAACTGAGCATTTGAGTAAAACTGGAGCACCATTCGGCCTGTGTTGGGCTTCCGCCCCATCTGAATGGTGACCTTTGTTCCCAAGTGCTCTGTGAGTTGACGCTCCAAATCAGCGACGTGCGCACTGATGCTGCGCATGGCGGGCAAACGGGTGTTCCCCGTGGAACGTTCTCGGGTTCGCTTGGCTTCCTGCTCAAGCTTTCGAACTGGCCAAGCTTCCTTCACACATGCTTCCGCCAGGCGAAGCCGTTCCGGCATCGAGTCGACGCTAAGCAGGCACTTTGCGTGACCTGCGGAAAGCGCACCAGACCGCACCAGCGACGCCGTCTTTGCGTCTAAGTGGTTGAGTGACAGTATGTTAGTGACTGATGCGCGCTTCAGACCGAGCCTGTCTGCCAGCTCCTCGTGCGTCAGGTCGAACTCCTGCACAAGGCGCTGCATGGCAGTCGCCCGTTCCATGGGATTCAGGTCTTCGCGCTGCAGGTTCTCGATGAGCGCCCACTCAGCGACGATCTGGTCGTCCACGTCGTGGATGACCACGGGCGCCTCACTTCGCTTCAAGAGCGTCAGTGCGCGCAAGCGACGCTCCCCAGCAATCAACTCAAAGCCCTTACCCTTTGCTCGCACCACGAGCGGCTGCATGAGTCCAGCCGACTCAATGGACTGCGCAAGTTCCCGAATGTGTTCCTCGTGGAACATCTCACGCGGCTGCCAAGGATTGCGGCTAATCGACGCCACCGGCACAAGGCGATACGAGCTGCCTCCATCGGTGCCAGCCTGGATCGAACCCTCCGCCGAGGCGCTAGACGCTGATGATTGCGGGGGCGTTGCAGGACTCGTGGTGCCTGTTTGTGCCTGCGTCACGGTCTGGCCAGCGGATGATGCGGCTGGGCGGACCACGACGTGCGGCATCGACGGCGACCCAGATCGAGCGGAAGAGGTGGCCGTCGCCGACGATTGGGCGTGTGGCGCGACGTTCCCCGTGGAACGTGCTCCAGGTGCGGCACCTGGGTTGATGGTCGGTGGTGGCGCCGGAACGCTGGCTTCAGAAGCCTCAATGACCTTTGGGGGCAGTGGAACTGGGATCAGATTCCCCAGGCCACGACCGAGCTTTCGCGCCATCTTCGGCGCACGATCTCCACCTTCAATCGACATGTGTGCCTCCTTGCAGGGCCGGAATGTAGCGATGGAACGGCGACCCGCTCAACAACCCGCTGTGAATTCGGCATCTAGGTTATCAGACTTATTTGCCCCCAGATTTCCGACCTCTCGCGCCGATCGGACCGATGATCTTCGCGATGCGCCCGACTGATCCGACCATTCTCGCTCGCCGCGACGCGACGACGTACGTGCTCAAAGTTGTCCCAAGCGTGATCGACAGTGATCTCGCCACCGTGCTGCGCAACGACATCGAGCAAGCGATGAAGCGGCGGCCCAAGGAACTCGGTGATGTGGTCCTGGAGGTCGGAGCGGTCACCGCCATGTGCAGCAGTGGTTTCGAGGCGCTGCTGCTGCTCTATCGGCTCTGCAAGGATGGAGCGCTGCCGCTCAAGCTCCGCGGTCCGAAACCCGAGTACCACCAACTGCTGCAGCGCATGGGCTTCACGCGACTCTTCGCGATCGAGCCGTAACGTTCCATCTACTGGTATATTTTAAAACGAGATCGGCTCGCCGAGCATCGGCGTGTGCACCGTCGTTCCGCCGGTCGCGAGCGCCGCACTGAATCCGCTGCGAGCGTCCGCGATGCCGTGATTGAGCACGACCCGTGCCGGCCGCTGCGGGAATCCCGCAAACCACCGCAGCAAGTCTTCGCGATCGCCGTGGCCACTCACGCCCTCCACGCGCTCGATCCTGCACCGCACCCGGCGCTCATGGCCGTTCACCCGAACGCGCGTGGCGCCCTCGAGCAGCGCGCGACCGAGCGAGCCTTCGAGCTGGAACCCCGTGAAGACGACTGACGTTCCCTCGTCCTCGAGATGATCGAGGAGGTGCCGCAGGATCGGGCCGGCATCGCAGAACCCTGACCCCGCGAGGATCGCGCAGCCCCCACGGATCGAGCGTAGGTCCTCGCTCTGCGAGCGGCTGGTGAGCCGGTGCAACTGCGGGAACTCGAGCGGCGACTCGCCGCGCAGCATCATGCGCTGAGGCTCCGGCGCAAGCAGCCGCGGGTGCCGCTCCAGCACCGTCGCGCCATGCACCGCCATGCCGCTGTCGAGGTACACCTGGAATCCATCGAGCGCACCAGCGCATGAAAGGCGCGCGAAGTGCTGCTGGAGCTGCTGCGCTCGACCGAGCGCGAACACCGGGAACAGCAACCTGCGTCCATGCTCGACCGCATCGTGCACCACGGCATCGAAGGTCCGCACGGCATCCTGTTCCCGCAACGAGCGATGCCCATTGGTGCACTCCATCACCACAAGGTCCGGCGCGCGCTCGGGCCATTGATGCGCCGCCAGCAGGGGATTGCTGAAGGGTCCGATGTCGCCAGAGCACACGACGCGCCGACGCACACCGGCGTGCTCGAGCTCGAGCTCCACGCTCGCGGCACCGACCACGTGGCAGGCATGATGCAACCGGACCCGCATCCCGCCTGGCAATTCATGCCACACCGACCATGGAATGGCCCGCACCATCTTGGCGACCCGGTCCGCGTCACGATGCCCGAAGAGCACCACCGGCGGCACGTCGCGCGCACGGCTCGACTGCACCAGATGGGCCGGCTCGAGAACCTCGAAGCTCGGCGCGGTGCCTGCACCGTGCTCCTCGACCCGCACGAATTGCAGCGTCGCGCTCGAGCGCAGCACCCGTGGCAGCAACTCGCTCGTGGCGTCGCTCACGATGATGGGGCCGTTGAAGCCCAGCCGCGACAGCATGCCCAGCCGCCCGCAGTGATCGACGTGCGCATGGGTGAGCACGACGGCATCAAGTTTCGCGAAGTCGATCGCCGGGGGTTCGGCGTTGCGGAGTTCCTGCTCCGGCGCGCCTTGGAACATGCCGAAGTCGACCAAGACTCGTGAGAAGGCCGACTCGACGAGCGTGCAGGATCCCGTGACCTCGCCCGCAGCTCCAAACAGCGTGACCTTGGGCGATGGCATCATCGGTCCAAGGCTAGCCCGGGGTTACGATCCTCGCATGGCACGACGCACACGATCGCTCGCCTCGACGGCGCTGCTCCTCCTCGGCGGCTTCTTCGCAGCGGCCTCGATCGCCGCGACCTCGATCGCGGATCTGGCACTCGTCGCCGCCGCTGCGGGCTCGACGACCGATTCGCGCACGGTGCCGATGGATCGAGCAGCGTCCACGACGCCAGCCATGATCGACGATGCCGAGCGCCTGCCGCAGCCGGCGCTCAAGCCACTCTTCCCCGAACGATCGATCAAGGGTTGGCACATCGTCGGCGGCCTGGCCAAGTTCACCATGCAAGATGGCGTGCTCACCGGCAGCGGCGCCGACACGCGCAATGCCTTCCTGGTGAGCCCACGCAACTACGGCGACTTCGTGCTCGACCTCGAGCTCCGCATCGTGGAGGGCAATTCAGGCATCCAGGTCCGCAGCCAGGTCCGCGAGAACGATGGCTCCGGGTCGCTCGTCGGCTACCAGGTCGAGATCGATCCCTCGCCCCGCGCCTGGAGCGGTGGCATCTACGACGAAGGCCGTCGGGGCTGGCTGTTCGATCTCAAGGACAACGAGGCCGCGCGGGACGCGTTCAAGGCAGGGGAGTGGAACCGCTACGTCATCGAATGCCGCGGCCCGTGGTTCCGCACCTGGGTCAACGGTGTGCCTGCCGCGAACGGCGTGGACATCATGGACGAGGACGGCCGCATCGCGTTTCAGGTCCACTCCGGCAGGACCACCGTGCAGTGGCGCCGCGTGATGATCGCCGAGCTGCCTCCACCCAAGGTCGTGCGCATGTTCGACGGCGGGGCGATGCACGGATGGTCGGCGCGATCTGGGCTTCCCTGGCCGCTCGAGGGCATCCCGCCCCACGCGCGGCTGGTGAATCCCTCGACGGAGGCCGAGCCATCGGCACTCGTGAGCGATGAGGCCTACGGCGACTGCCTGGCGATCATCGAAGGCCGGTGCGACGACCCCGGTGCGGCCTTCATCGTGCGCTTGCCGGAAGGTGATTCCCTCGACGGCGGCGTGCGCTCGAAGATCGGGGTCGATCGCCTGCGTGACGGCAAGGACCACGCCATCGCCGTCGCGATCAAGGGAACCCGCGTGAACACGTTCGTCGATCGGGCCGCGGTCGGTGAGCGTGAGGAACCCGACATGCCTGCTCGTGGCCGCATGGCCATCCTCGGTTCGCCTGCGCAGAAGCAAGGCACGATCTCGATCGATCGGGCACGCATCATGGTGTATCCGCCGATGGAGGATCCACGCGTGGGCCCACCCATGCCCGAGCGCGTCGTGCCACCAGCAGGCACGCCACCAACCGCTGCGCCGCCGGCGAGCCAACCAGCTGCGGCCCCGTGATGCCGCGTCGCGAGAAAGCCCACGCATGAACCGATGGCAGATCGATGTGCTGCGCGCCGGCGACTTCCGGCTCGACGGCGGCGGGATGTTCGGGCTGATCCCGAAGGTGCAGTGGTCGACCTGGGTCGAGGCCGACGCCGACAACCGGATCCCACTCGCCTGCAACGCGCTGCTCCTTCGTGACGGCGCTCGAACGGTGCTCGTCGAGACCGGCTACGGCGACCGATGGAGCGATGCCGATCGCACCGCATGGCTCCTGGCCCGCCGTACCGTGGTCGATGCGCTTGCGGAACTCGGTGTGACACCGCAGGAGATCACCGACGTCATCGTGACGCACCTGCACTTCGATCATGCCGCCGGATTGACGACCGGGCCCGATGCATCGATCGTCTCCGTCTTCCCCGGCGCACGCATCCACGTGCAGCGCACCGAGTGGGAGGATGCGCTCGCGAACAAGAGCACGATGACGCGGACGTACCTTCGCTCGGTGCTCGATCCGATCGCCTCGCAGATCGTGCTGCACGACGGCCCGTCGCAACCGATGGCCGGCATCGAGCTGCGGCCGCTGCCCGGCCATACGTGGGGCATGCAGGGCGTCTTCATCGAAGGCCATGACGGCCCATGGGCGTTCCCCGGCGACCTCATGCCCACGCGCCACCACGCGCATCCATCATCGAGCCTGGGCTACGACATGCTGCCCTACCAGACCATGCTGACGAAGCGTGCCTTCCTGCAGGACGCCGTCGACCGCGAACTGCGGATCGTGCTCGATCACGACCCGGGACACCCGATCGTGCGAGCGGTGCGTGATGGCAAGCGCGTGGCGCTGTCGCCCGAGGCCCCCGGTATAGTCCGGCCATGAGCCGCATCGAACGACTTGCACCGATGGTCGCCGTCCTCTTCGTGACTGGTCTTGCCGTGGCGCAAGGTCCCCGCGAGCCGAGCGTCAACAGCCCCGCACCCGCATGGCTCGGCTACGCCGTCATGTTCCTGATCGGCGCCGGCGTGCTCGGCGTGGCGCTCTATCCGGTCAAGCGCAGCCATATGGACTGATCCCGGCGCCCGTCGGACGATTGATCACGCGATGATGGCCCACGAGCCGACATCAAACTTCACAGGAGACTCCTTCATGTCACGAACGCAGTTCCTCTCCCTGATCGCGCTGAATGCCGTGCTGCTGGCGGCTCTCGCGCTGGTCTCGCTCTCCGGCAGCGCCAGTGCGCAACAGCGCCAGCGCGGCTCCTACATGCTGATTTCCAGCGGCGTCACCGGCACGCCCCTGTCGGTCGTCTACGTGATCGACGAGACCAACAACGAACTCGTCGCGCTGGCGTGGGACGATGCCGGCAAGAAGATGAGCTACGTCGGCTACCGCAACATCGCCGCCGACAGCATGCAGGCACGGAGGGGCGGACGATGAGCACCCGCAACGACAAGCAGTCCATCGGCACTGGCGCGGCGATCCTCTGGGCCACGGCGGTCCTGCTCGGCGCGCTCGTGATCATCCAGGCCGGCCGGCTCGAGCAGCGCGCCTACGCCGACCAGGCCAACAGCGGCCAGCAGGGCTACAGCGTGTGCTCCGCCACCACCGGCCAGGGCACGCCCGCCGAGCCGATCGAGGCCGTCTACGTCGTGGACAGCCGTGATGAAGTGCTGCTGGTCTATGCCATCGAGCGCTTCCAGGACTTCAAGGTCCAGCTCCGGCACACCGAGAATCTCGGCGCGCTGTTCGCGCGGGCCCGCGGGAACTGATCCGGCATGCGCGCGGTCGACACGGTCACCGCCGTCGCCCGCGCTGCATCGTTCACCAAGCGTTCGATCAAGAACGACTCCAAGCGCCAGGCCCTGCGCCTGGCGCTGTCCATGGTGGACCTGACCACCCTGGAAGGCAAGGATTCGCGCGAGAAGGTTCATGCGCTCTGCGCGAAGGCCCTGCATCCCTACCACGGCACGCTCGACGATCCGCTGCCGCCGGTCGCTGCGGTGTGCGTCTATCCATCGCGCGTGCGTGATGCCTGCGAGGCGCTGCGCGGCTCGAGTGTCAAGGTGGCCAGCGTGGCCACCGGTTTCCCGAGCGGCCAGTATCCGCTCGATCTTCGCTTGGCTGACTGCGCGCGGGCCGTTGCCGATGGCGCGGATGAGATCGACATGGTCATTACGCGCGGCGCGTGGCTCGAAGGCCGCCATGCAGAGGTCGCGCAGGAGATCCGCGAGATCAAGCGCGCGTGCGGCCAGGCGCACCTCAAGATCATCCTCGAGACCGGCGAGCTCGGCACGCTCGAGCAGGTCCGTCACGCGAGCGATGTCGCGATGGAGGCGGCATCGAGCGTGCCGGGCGCACCACCGCTCACCGATGGCGAGGTCTTCATCAAGACGAGCACCGGCAAGGTCCAGCCTGCGGCCACGATGCCCGTGACCTTGGTCATGCTCGAGGCGATCCGAGATCACCACCGGGCGACCGGGATCCGCATGGGCATGAAGCCCGCCGGTGGAATCCGTGCGGCCAAATCGGCGATCCATTACTTGGTGATGGTCCGCGAGACGCTCGGGCAAGAGTGGTTATCGCCACACCTTTTCCGCTTCGGGGCCAGCACACTCGCCAACGATCTGGTCCGCCAGATCCTCAAGCTCGAGACAGGCCGCTACATGGCCGGCTGGGACATGACGGAGTGAGTCGCGCGCCGGGCTGCAGGGCTGCACAAGGATCGACGCTGCAGGGTTGATGCTGCAGGATGCCTCCTCGTGAACTCGGCGTGCCCGCCGCTGCAGCAGATCGCTCAACCATGCCGATACGGTCCGTACGACGATGGATTCCGTCCCGGTTGTCCGTTGCAAGGAGGCTCTCATGGCGTTGGTCGTTCCCACCGTGCTGGTTGTCGCGTTCTCGTGCTCGCCCGCCCAGGAACCACGAGCGAGCCAGCCCTCGCCGCCACCGCAACGCGCCATGGCACCGGCCCCGGTCCCGACCGATCGCATGACCGAGCGTCAGGCGTGGCTTGGCGTGCAGGCCGAACCCGTGCGCAGCGATGTCGCGATGCAATTGCCGTTGCGCAAGGGCGCTGGCCTGGTCGTGATGTTCGTCGAGGCCGAGAGCCCCGCCGAGAAGGCGGGCCTGCAGCGCTTCGACATCCTTGAAATGGTTGGCGACCAGTTCCTGATGAACGTCGATCAGTTCAACGGACTCGTGAAGTCCGAGCAGCCGGGCGCCAAGGTCAAATTGACGTGGCTGCGTCGCGGCGAACGCAAGCAAGCCGAGGTCGCGCTCGGCGAGCGATTGGTGCCCGCGCGGCGCGGCGCACCGGATCGCATGGACGATGACGTGCCGCCGACCGATCGCCGTGCGCGTGCCCGGCCAGAAGGTCGGCCCGAAGGTGAAGAAGGCATGGCGTGGCGCGAAGTTGAAGGCATGCCGCTGCCTCCAGATCGACCGGCCCGACAGCGTGGTGACCTGCAGCGGCGCGAGGTGCAGCCTGGGCGCGAGCGCGATGCAGGCGCGGCTGCGCGCGCGCGGCTGATGGAGGCCGTGCGCGACGCGGTGGGCAATCTCCCTCCCGAGGAGCGGGACCGTGTCATGGAGCGGCTCATGCGTGCCCTCGAGCGCGATGTGCAGGTCGAGATCGATGTCGAGGAGTGGCGTGGCGATGGACCGCGTCCGCCGATGCCGCCGATGGATGGCCGAGGCCGCCGCGGCGATGCGTCTGGCCAAGCACCGGGGCAGGGGACTGGTGATGCTGCTCGGGACCGCAAGCGCGATGCCCAGCGCGATGTCCAGCGCGAAGAACGACGCTCCTCATCGTCATCCGCGACGATCGAGGACGGCTCGATCCGCATCTCGATCAACCGCCGCGACCAGGGACCCGCTGAAGTGCGCGTGGAAGAGCTCGACGGCACCGTGCTGTGGGAAGGTCACCTTGAACCCGGCAACGCCGGAACCAACGGCGGGCTGATGGATGTGCCACCGGAGTTCCGCAGCCAAGTCGAGATGCTCCTGCGCGGGGGCTGAGTGCACGCACAGCCCGTCGCCCGAGTCACGGCGCCGGTTCGACCGACGCGGCGGCTTCGAGCGCACGCGCAGACCACGGGCCGTTCCGCGCGGCATCGATCGCACGCACCTTGGTCACGAACTCGGTCGTGATCGGCGTGGAGGCATGACCCCACTGGGATCGCAGCCACGTGGCGAGCAGCGCGAGATCGGCATCCGACTGGATCGGCGCTGCGGGCATGATGCCGCGATACGTGATGCCCTCGACCTCGAGCTCGCCTTCGAGCCCATGCAGCATGATCCGCACGAGCCGCGACGGATCACCCGTCACGTACGGACTGTTGCGCAGCGGCGGATAGACCGGCGGCATGCCTGCACCACTGGCTTGGTGGCAGCCCACGCAGTTGCCGAAGAGCAGGCGACCACGTTCCTCGGCGGTGAGTTCCGCCTTGGGAAGGGCGTAGCCCGCACGGCCCGGCCACGACAACTGAGGATCCACGAGCACGGCA
>JAGWXC010000305.1 GCA_018970045.1 Planctomycetota bacterium
CGAAGACCTTGTTGCCGGCCTCGCTGACCTCGTACTGGCCCTCGGGAACGCCCATCGCCGTGAGCAGGTCATCCAGCGTGTCGGCGGTGCCGCTGCTGAACTTGCACGCGAGTGCGTTCGAGGCGTTGAAGGTCAGGTTCTCCTTGGCATTGCTCAGTTCGTGCTCGCCCTCGAGCGTGTCGTAGAACGTGACCTTGCCGGTGTCGGGATCGACGTCGTAGGAGAGCAGGTCCTCGGCGTGCACCATGGCGCGCCCGACGTAGCCGCTGCGGCCACCCATCTCGCAGGTGCGCGCGACGGCATCTTCCCACTCCTGCGCACCCTGCTCCACCCAGCCCTGGCCGGCGATGCGCGTGATCGAGCCCATCGAGCCGGTCTTCATGAAGTAGATCTCGGGCGCATACATCGCGGTGAACGCCCCGCCGGAGATCGCCTTCTCGATCCACGCCACGAGCCGGTGCCCGCCGTCGCGGATGCCCATGAGCGCAGCCTGGATCTCGGGAGTTTCAAGAACAAGACCGCCGTTCGAATTGATCTTGATGATCACGATCTGCCCCGGACCGGCCGCGTTGGCCATGTCCTTGATCGCGTGCATGTCCTTCGCGCGCAGCTGGATCCCCACGGTCCCCTCGAGCGGGAGAATGAAGATCTGCTTCTTTTCCTGCTCATCCGCCGCGGCGGCGGGCGGGGCGGCCTTGGCGGCCGCGGACTTCGTCCCGGTCTTTGCCGTGGACGATGGCTTGGCAGGGGCTGGCTTGGTCGACTGGGCGAAGGCGGCCTGCGCAGGCGCGAAGGCGATGAGCGAGGCGAGCAGCGTGGCGATGGTGGTCGTCGAGGTCATGGTCGGTGTTCGGTTGGTCGGATGGGCGTGGGTGACTCGTCAGGGATGCTGCAGCAGTGCGCGGAGCCCGGCTCAGCCGCCGCCCGGGCCGCCGGGCGAGCCGAAGCCACGGCCACCACGACCGCCGCCGGTACCCGAGCCGCCCTGGTTGTCCTTCTTGGCCTTGTTGCGGGCGATCTGCTCCTGCTTCCAGCGCTCGATCTGGTCCTTCAGCTGGTTCAGGTCCGGGTGGCGGGTCATGCGCCACTTGGTGTACGCCGCATTGTTCTTCTCGAGCAGGTCGACGATCTTCTCGTAGTTGCGCTTGGCGAGGTCGGTGTACTTGCCGGCGTCGAGCTGGAGCTTCGAACGGGACTCCTGCCAGAGTTCCTCGGCCTGATCGAAGGCGCGATTCCAAGCCTTGGTCCAGTCGGTGCTGATGCGCTCGCCTGCGCCCATCGCAGGTTCCTGCTCGCTCGGCACGACCTGGTACTCGCGGAAGCCACGCAGGAACATGAGTTCACCAAGGTCGCTCGCGCTGCCGTCGGCAAGACCCAAGTCCTCGGCCGTGTCGGCGTCGAAGGCGGCGAAGCCCTTCTCGCTGCCATCGACGACCCAGGTCCCGTCGGCATCCTGCGTCCAGACCAGATCGCGGCCCTTCCAGGATGCGCTGAGCTTGAGCTCGGGGCGCATCATGGCGCGGCCGATCATGATGTCGTAGCCGCCGACTTCGAAGAAGCCGTTGGCGATCGCCACGACCGCCTCGCGGAACTTGGCCAGCACCTGGGGGTCCTCGACGCCGTAGCGCTCGGCGATGCGGCCGAGGCCATCGAGGCGCGCACCGGGCTTCATGTACATGTCCTTGAAGGCGAAGGCGAGCAGCGTGCTGAAGCCCCACGAATCCTGCACCCACATCATCGTGGGGGTGCCACGGAGCTCTTCGTCGAGCAACTTCAGCATGCGTCGCTGCGAGTCGTCTTCGAAGACGCCGGTG
>JAGWXC010000306.1 GCA_018970045.1 Planctomycetota bacterium
AGCTGGGTGCGGCTGAGCAGGTTCTTGCGGTCGTCCACGAACACCACCACCTTGCGGTCGGGCAGCGTGTACTGCGCGTCGTTGCTCGGCGGGCCCTCGATGATGTAGGCGGCCGGGACCACGATGTTGCAGGCGGTGATCGCGAGCGTGGCCAGGAGCAGCACGACGCCGAGGATGTTCCGAGGATCGGGCCTCACTTGCGGATGTCCGGGTACTTGTCCTCGATGTGGTCGTAGAAGACCCACGCGGCGTTGCGCACGAAGGTGGACACCAGCCCGTTCTGCACCAGCACCTGGCTGAGCTGGTCGCGCGCGGTGCCCTCCTGCGGCGGGAACTTGGCGGTCACGTTCCACTGCTCGATCATCTCGTCGGGCTCGATGCCGTCGCGTTCGACCACCCCGATGTGCGCGCCGCACACGCCTTCCCACATCCAGCGGTTGCCCGGGGGATTCAGGCGATATTCATAGATGTCCACCACCACGATGCGGTCCACGTCGAGTTCCTCGGCGACCTGACCCAGGGGCATGGCCGCCCACGAAGGTCGCTGGTACTGGAAGTTCAGCACCGTGCGCGGATCGAGCACCTTGATGCCCGAGACGTTCTCGTGCAGCCGCTGCGAAAGGTTCGCGGAGACGTTGGGCATGAGCGTCGGATGCTCGTAGAGCACGCCCATGTCGGCCTTCACCATCACCGCCACGCGCTTGTTGTCGAGGCCCGTGTACTTGGCGAGCACCTCGATCTTCTTCTCGCGCTCGATGTTGTGGCCGACGGCGCCGATGATGCCCGGCAGCTGGCAGGCCGTCAGCGCGGCAAGCGTCAGGATCGAGAGGGCCCGCACGATCATGCGACCCCCCCGCGCGACACGGCGATCTTCCAGCCCCACGCCGCCAGCAGGAGCGCGCCCGCCACCACGGCCGTGCGTCCGCGAGCCAGGGGGCGGAAGAGCCGATGCACCGGCTGGCCAAGCAGTCCGCTCCAGCAACCGGTCACCACGCACAGCGCGCAGGCGAGCGCCAGAAGGAATCCTGCAGGCTGCGCAAGGATCGCGGCGAGCCACTGACCCCGGACTGCGTGCGCGAACGACGTGGTCATGCCGCAGGTCACGCAAGGAATGCCGAAGAACGAGGGCCAGGTGCAGGATGGCAACCCCAGCTGCAGGTGCGTGCCCATGCCCGAGGCGGCTGGCACGAGTCCACAGGCCACCACCAGCGGAGCCGCCGCAAGCATCGCTGCGGCGATGGCCGCCAGCCGCTCGTTCCGGGTCATGACCGTGGAGGCGAACATCAAGCGTGCGATTCTAACCCAACCGGATCGACACCCGAGCCGATGCAGGATGCGGCCGGGGCCGCCACAATCCGCGCATGCCCGCACGACCGCAGCCTCGAATCGACGGCCACCTCGACCTCGCCTATCTCGCGCTGCAGGGCGTGGATCTGGAGCGGACCAGCGGCCAGCCGGAGAAGTTCGGCGTGAACCTTCCGGCGCTGCAGGCCGGCGGCGTGGGGCTCGTGCTCGGCACGATCTTCACCGAGCGCGGCAGTGTCGACGCATGGGGCTACCCCGCCGACGACGACGGCACCGAGGCGGAGCGCGCGGGCGAACGGCAGCTCGAGGTGTACCGACGGCTCGAGGCGAAGGGTGCGATCCGGCTCGTGCGCACGCGCCGCGACCTCGACGCGGTCGGCGACGGCGGGCCGCTGCATGTGGTGCTGCTCATGGAATGCGCCGACCCGATCCGCACGCCCGCCCATGCCGCGCGCTGGTTCGACGCCGGCGTGCGCGTGGTGGGCATGGCGTGGGCCTACGG
>JAGWXC010000307.1 GCA_018970045.1 Planctomycetota bacterium
CAGATCGAGGCGCTCAACCGCCGCATCTGCGGCACCCAGACGGTGGAAGGCGCGCCGCACCTCAAGGCGGAGCACCTGCCGGTCTTCGACTGCGCGAACAAGTGCGGCCCCACGGGCACGCGCTTCATCCGCCCTGAAGGCCACATCCACATGATGGCCGCGGCGCAGCCCTTCATCTCGGGCGCGATCTCGAAGACCATCAACATGCCGCACGAGGCCTCGGTCGAGGAGATCGGCGCCGCCTACCGCCTCAGCTGGGAGCTGGGCCTGAAGGCGAACGCGCTCTATCGCGACGGCAGCAAGCTCAGCCAGCCGCTCAACACGAAGACCGACGTGGAGCACGACGAGGAGGACACCGAAGGCCTCGAAGCCTGCAGCGAGGATGCGTGCTGCGCGAACGACACCGCGGCCGAGCCCGTCGCCGCGACGGCCCGCGAAGTGCTCGTGGACACCGACCGTGCGCTCGAAGGCGACCGCCTGGTCGAGCGCATCGTCGAGCGCGTCGTGGAGCGTGTGATCGAGCGGCCGATGCGTCGCCGCCTGCCCGAGACCCGCGGCAGCATCACGCACAAGTTCAACGTGGCCGGCCACGAGGGCTACCTCATCGTCGGCCTCTACGAGGACGGCCGTCCGGGCGAGCTCTTCATCACCATGGCGAAGGAAGGCTCGACCATCGGTGGCCTGATGGATTCGCTCGGCACCGCGATCTCGGTCGCGCTGCAGTACGGCGTGCCGGTCGAGAGCCTCGTGACCAAGTTCGCGCACCAGCGGTTCGAGCCGATGGGAATGACGACCAACTCGGACATTCCGTTCGCGAAGAGCCTCGTCGACTACATCTTCCGCTGGCTCGGCATGCAGTTCATTCCTGGCTACCGCGACCTGAACGCTCCGCGCCGTCCAAGCGCGCACAGCGAGCCGGTCTCGGTGAGCACCGACACCACGCGCGCGGCGTCCGCAGGGACTTCCGCAGCGGCATCGAAGGAGGAGGCAGGATGCTCAACAGGACCAGTGACAGGCGGCAGTTCCACCGGATGGAATGTTCGCCGGGAAGCAGCGATCGAGGCCGCGAAGGCCGAGCGCAACGATTCGACCGCTGGGGCGTCCCAGTCGCGGATCAGCACCACGCACACCGTGGTGGCCGTGACCGAGACGCTGACGGGCGACGGGCATGCGATCGAAGCGGTCACAGCCGTCGAGCGAACCGTTCGGACTGCGGCGGCGAATGCGCTCGACCAGTCGAACGCAGCGCTGATGGGCGATGCGCCCGCATGCGATGGCTGCGGCTCGATCACGGTTCGCAACGGCACTTGCTATCGCTGCCTGAACTGCGGCAACAGCATGGGTTGCAGCTGAGCCCCAGCCGCCGCGGCGGACGGCTCGATCACTCGGGCCCACTGCTGCGGCGTCCGATGCGCCTCGGAACCCGGCTCGCACGCTTCGTGCGGTCGGGCTGACGAGCCGGTCGGCTGGAGACGGCGCAACCAGATGACGGAACACTCGGGCGCAAGCCCCACCGAGCACTGCCTGCACACGGCGTCCTCGGTGAACCAAGCGTGTGCGGACTGGAGACTGATTGCAGCGCAACCGACGCGCTGCACCGCTGGATCGCACGCCACAGGAGGTGGCAGAGCGTGTTGCCATCGGGAGGCGCTTGACCGCGCCGACCGTATGGTGCCGTGAGGAACGGAAGCCGAATTCAGGTGCGATCCTTCCGGATGGGTGTTGCACTGGCCGTCGCTGAGGACGGCCTTGCTCCGACACACCCGAGCAGTTCAAAGACAGGACTGGCGACGCCGAA
>JAGWXC010000308.1 GCA_018970045.1 Planctomycetota bacterium
GGCAGCAGCAACCGCCCGCTCAAGTCGATCACCGACATGATCAAGGGCAAGCAGGGCCGCTTCCGCGAGAACCTGCTCGGCAAGCGCGTGGACTACTCGGCGCGCTCCGTGATCGTGGTGGGTCCCGAGCTGAAGCTGCACCAGTGCGGCCTGCCGAAGAAGATCGCGCTCGAGCTGTTCCAGCCGTTCATCATCCGCAAGCTGAAGGAGCGCGGCCTGGCCGACACGATCAAGAGCGCCAAGCGCATGCTCGAGCGCCGCGAGATCGAGGTGTGGGACGTGCTCGAGGAGGTCATCCGGAACCACCCGGTGCTCCTGAACCGCGCCCCCACCCTGCACCGCATGGGCATCCAGGCCTTCGAGCCGGTGCTCGTCGAGGGCAACGCCATCAAGATCCACCCGCTCGTCTGCACCGGCTACAACGCCGACTTCGACGGCGACCAGATGGCCGTGCACCTGCCGCTCTCGCTCGAGGCGCAGGCCGAGGCCCACGTGCTCATGATGAGCACGCACAACATCTTCAGCCCCGCGAACGGCAACCCGATCGTCAGCCCGTCGCAGGACATCGTCATGGGCGTGTACTTCCTCACCGTCGTGCAGACCGAGCCGCCCGTGGCGCTCGACCTGTTCCTCGACGGTGCGCGTGAGTTCACCGCCGACGAGCGCAAGGTCGTGCGCGCCCTGCCCCGCTTCGCGCATCCGCACGAGGCGATCCTGGCGTGGGAGACCGGCAAGATCGACTACCACCAGTGGATCGAGGTGCGCTTCGACCGCTTCGGCGAGATGGTGCTCGAGGCCGGCAAGGCCGCGAAGAAGCTCAAGAGCCGCCGCGCCATCACCACGGTGGGCCGCCTGCTCTTCAACGAGATCCTTCCCAAGGGCATGCCGTTCTACAACTGCACGCTCACCAAGAAGGGCGCCGCCAAGGTCATCGACGACACCTTCCGTCGCAAGGGCAAGGCCGACACCATCCGCCTGCTCGACGACATGAAGGAGACCGGCTTCCGCTTCAGCACCCGCAGCGGCCTCAGCTTCGGCGTGACCGACCTGCGCGTGCCCGAGGACAAGCAGAAGCTGCTGGACGAGGCCGAGCGCAAGGTGGCCAAGTCGCAGCGGCAGTACGAGAGCGGCGCCATCACCGACCAGGAGCGCCGCAACCAGGTGCTGGAGGCGTGGGCCAAGTGCCGCAACGACGTGAGCGAACTGCTCATGACCACGCTGAAGAACGACTGGCGCAGCGCCGAGGGCGTGCCCCTGCCCACCCCGGCCAAGGACGCCACGCCGCCGAAGGAGGCCCGACGCCACCTGAACTCGGTGTTCCTCTTCGCCGACTCGGGCGCCCGAGGCAACAAGAGCCAGATGCAGCAGCTCGCCGGCATGCGAGGCCTCATGGCCAAGCCCAGCGGCGAGATCATCGAGACGCCCATCAAGGCGAACTTCCGAGAGGGCCTGTCGGTGCTGGAGTACTTCAGCTCCACGCACGGCGCCCGCAAGGGTCTGGCCGACACGGCGCTCAAGACCGCCGACTCGGGCTACCTCACCCGCAAGCTGTGCGACGTGGCGCAGAGCGTGACCGTGGTCGAGGTCGACTGCGGCACCAAGCGCGGCGTGCCCAAGCACGCGGTCATGAAGGGCGAGGACGTCGAGGTGCCGCTGCGCGACGTGATCTACGGCCGCACGGCGCTCGCCAACCTGGTCGACCCGCGCACCGACAAGACCATCGTCGAGGCCGGGCAGCTCATCGACGCCCGCGTCGCGCGCGAGGTCGAGGGCTTCCTCGGCGAGGACGGCGTGTTCC
>JAGWXC010000066.1 GCA_018970045.1 Planctomycetota bacterium
GTCGCCGGCTGGGGCGCTCCGCCGTCGATCGCGACCTCGGTGGCGATCGACACACGCGCGCCGGAGTCCAGCGACGCGATCGACGCGGTCAGTCGCGTCTTGTCGAGCGCGAGCGAGAGCGACTCGCTTGGTCGCGCCGTGAAGGCACCGATCGATGCCTCTGCCGTGAGCGACGCCGCGCGCCGGTCGGCACTCACCTGCACGTCCGTGAGCGTGGCGGCAAGGGGCACGATGGTGGCATCGGTCCAGTCTGCCGCGACGGGATCGGCGCCGGCCAGCACGCGATCCAGGACCTGCCGCGGCATCGAGCAGCTGATCGACGCCGTGGACATGCGCATCGTGCGACCTGGCTGGCCGGCCATCGCCGGATCCAGTTCGATCTTGGCCGTCGCCGTGAGTCGCGCCAGCGCAGTCGCAAGCTCGATGGCATCCTTGCCTCCCTGTCCCGACCACGTCAGGTCGACCGTGCCGGGGCCGGCCGCGGCAGGGAGATACGGACTCGTCGAGAACCTGCCAAGCAGCGCGGTACCACCCGAGAGCGTGGCTCGGAGCGCAGCGTTGCCCGATGGCAGACCGGACTGAGGAAGCGCCAGCGCCGACTGCCCCTTGACCTCGACTTCCCCAGGCACCGCGGCGGCGATGGTGCCGGACCACTCCAGGTCCCCCGCGGTCGTTCGAGACGCCGTGCCCTCGATGGCGAGGCGCTCCACCACGATGCCGCTGTCTAAGCCGGGACAGGCACTCAACTCCAAGCGATCGATGCCTAGTTGCAGTTTCTGTGCCTTGACTTCAACAGCGCTTGGAGCCGACGCTGGCGTGAGGAGGGTGAGTTCATCGCAGGCCACCGCCAGCTTCGCCGGAGCCGAGAGCCGCAGTCCCTCCACGCCGAGCAACTCCGGCAGCCCATCCGCCACCGAGACCGAGCCCTTCAGGCTCCGGACCACGGTGCGTTCAGGCGACCACTGCCCTTGCGCGGAGAGCTCCGCGGCGGGGCCCTTGAGCGTCACCTGCGCCGCGACCGAACGTCGGTCACCGTCGAACTGAGCCGACAGGACCGGGCGGCCGAGCCCCACGAGCCCGGACATCCGCTGCATGCGCTCAGGCACATGAGGCACGCGCGACAGGTCGATCGCGTCGACCTGGATCGAGCCGCTCGCGCGAACCGAGTCGGGCGTGATCGCGCCCGCCGTGGACACGAACCCGGCGAGCGCCAGGTCGGCCTTGGCCGCGAATCCGCTCGCGCCGCCGCTGAAGGCCACCTGCATCCCCTTGGAGAGCGCCTCGCTGCGGATCCCGATGGTCGTACTCGCCACATCGAGCCACGCGTCGGGGCCGACCACCCCGCCGAGCGACACGGGCCCGATGCCGATGGTCGCCTCGATCATGGCGTTGGCAAGATCAAGTCCCGCAGCACCTGCAGCGAACGCAGCTCGATCGATGGTGATCGTGGTCGATGCGGGGCGATGGAGTGCGAGACCTGTTCCATCGAGCCACTCGTTCCCAATCGTCGCTGTGATCGCCGATCGCTCAAGCTCCACGCGCGCACCCTTCACCGCACCGCCATCGAAGCTCGGCACGACGAAGGCGGCGACCGATCCCTGCGCCACGCCGTTGGCCAGCGAGAGCTCCAGCTGTGCACGATCGGCCAGTCGCGAGGTGCGCAGGCCCACCGTGACGTCACCGAGCACGAGACCATCCTTCGCCTGCTCAATGCCGTCGAGCACCACGCCCTTCATGGCGACCGTCGCGATCGCCTGGACGTTCTCAATCGGGCGATCACCCATCGGCACCACCGCGCGCTCCACGCGCAGCGACAGCGGCACATCGTTCTTCACCGGCAGACCGAAGCCGCGCAGGAGCGGCTTGGCCAGCGTCGTGTCGAGTGCCAGGCCCTGCACGACGGCCTGATTGGCCACGTCGTCGAGGCGTGCCGTGCCGGTGAGCGTGAAGCGATCGCTCCGCGCCGCGAGCGCGGCCGATGGACCGTCGAAATCCAGCGTGGCGATCACCGTGCCACCGAGGTCGCGCGGGGCGTCGAGCCCGGTCCCGTGCAGGAACGGCGCCAGGATGGCCGTAGGCACCGCACCGAGCGCAACCTGTCCCGAGGCAGTGGCCTTGGAGGAGAGCGATCCCGAAGGCGCGAGCAGGCCATTCAGCCGCACGCGTCCGCTGGCGGTGCTTGGCGCATGGCCCTTCGCCTCAAGCGATGCGTCGAACTGGACGTCGACCGCGCGGGCGAGGCTCTCGGCCTTCGCCGTGAGACCGAGCGATCGCACCACGACATCCTGCGTTCCCGCCGAGATGGGCAGCGCGGAGGCTTTCACGGCAAGGTCCACGCCCGCCGTCGTCGGGGCCAGCGTGCCATCGCGGCCGACGAGGTTGCGCACCGTGGCGTCGAACTCGAACGATCCACGCTCGGCATCGATCGCGGTGGAGCCCTTGGCTTTCACCGTGGCATCGCTGCCATCAAGGGCGATCGTCGCCGTGGCGCCATCGACCCGCACCATGCTGCCCGCGCCGAGCGGCTTGACAACGACCTGCAGCGGATCGATCGAGACCTTCGCACCGCGCAGCATGGACGGCAGCGCAAGGGGTTCCTTCGTCGCCGCAGCGGAGGAGGCCGGGCGCGACGCCGCCGCCGGAGGAACGGAGGGCTGCAGCAGTTCCATGAGCGTGATCGATCCGTCGTCGCGCGAGGCCGTCTCCACACTCACGCCAACGAGCACATCAAGCGGTTCGCTCGCTCGCACCAAGGCCACCAACCCGTTGCGCACGCTCACCGTGGCATCGACCGAATCGTGCTCGCCGCTGATGCGCACGTGCACGAGCTGCGGCCCCGACCAGCTCACGTTCGCGCCGACCACGCTCACCGTGCCACGGACGTTCGACGCGAGCTGGTCGCGAACGATGCCGGGCAGGATCGTGGCGCTGACGATGCTCGGCGCCAAGGCGACCAGCACCACGGCCACGATCGCTACGATGCCCAGCACGATCGCCGACGTGCGGACCAGCCGCGATGACAAGACTCCCCTGCTCATGCCGGGATCGTACGGATCGGTGACGCCGGGGTTCGATCAGTCCACCGCGACCGGCGCCCGCGCGGCGGCAGGCACCAGCGCGAGCATGCGATCGATCGCCAGTCGCGCCAAGGTGCGCGCCTCGGGATGCACCGAGATCCGGTTGACCACGCGGCCCTGCGCGAGCTCGTCAAGCACCCAGAGCAGGTGCGCTTGGTCGATGCGGTACATCGTCGTGCACAGGCACTGGCAGTCGGAGAGGATCCGCACCTCGACGCCGCGGCTCGCCGCGCGTGCCGCCAGTCGGTTGACGAGGTGGATCTCGGTCCCCACGGCGAACCGCGAACCCGCCGGCGCGGCCTCGATCTCCTGGATGATGAACTCGGTCGAGCCCTTGAGGTCGGCGAGGTCCACGACCTCCTGGCAGCACTCGGGGTGCACGATGACCTTCATGCCGGGCTCATTCGCCCGGATCCACGCCACGTGCTCGGGGCGGAACAACTTGTGCACGCTGCAGTGACCGGCCCACAGCACGACATCGGCATCATGCAGGTGCTTGGCCGTGAGCCCACCTGCGGGCTTGCGCGGCTGCCAGAGCGCGCACTGCGCCGTGAGTGACGGGTTGGCTGCGGCATCGACCTCGGTCACGAAACCCCGCGACTTCGCGGTGTTGCGGCCAAGATGCTGGTCGGGCAGGAAGAGCAGCTTGACGCGCTCGCCAGGCTCGAGCGGCCGCTCGCCGCCGCGCAGCGCCCAGTCGAAGACGAGGTGGGCATTGCTGCTCGTGCAGCAGGCGCCACCATGCTGGCCGACGAAGGCCTTGATCGCTGCAGAGCTGTTGACGTAGGTGATCGGGATCACCCGCACGCGCTCGCCGGCATGCACCGCCGTGATCGCCTCCCAGCACGCGACCGTGTCATCCCACGCGGCCATGTCGGCCATGCTGCAGCCGGCGCCGAGGTCCGGCAGGATCACGTTGACCGTTCCGTCCGTGACGATGTCGGCCGTCTCAGCCATGAAGTGCACGCCACAGAAGATGAGCGACTCGCTGCCGCGCCGGCGCGCCTCGACCGCGGCCATCTGCGAGAGTTTGAGGCTGTCACCCGTGAGGTCCGCGTGCTGCACGACCGCATCCTGCTGGTAGTGGTGGCCCAGGATCAGCACGCGCGTGCCGAGCTCGGCGCGCCGGGCCGTGATGGCCGCTGCGAGCGCACCCTCCTCCATGGATCGATAGCGTTCGGGCAGCGGTGGTTGCCAGAGCATGGGCCGTGAAGTGTAGGGCCTACCATGCTGCATTCCATGGATGACGACCTGCTTGTGCATGCGCCCGCAAAGCTCAACCTGGCGTTGAGCGTGGGCGCACCGCGCCCTGATGGGCTCCACCCGCTGTCCTCATGGATGGTCACCCTCGGCTGGGGCGACTCGATCTACTTGCGTCGGCGCGACCCCGGAAGCAGCTCGCTCTTCGCCAACGTCTGGGCTGCCGATGCGCCCCACACGCCGGACCTTGATTGGCCACTGCGCAGCGATCTCTCATGGAAGGCACACGCCGCGATCGAACGTGCCGTGGGGCGGCAGCTCCCGGTGCGCGTGCGCGTGGAGAAGCGCATCCCCGTGGGCGGCGGTCTTGGCGGCGGCAGCAGCAACGCGGCGGCTCTCCTCCGCGGACTCGACGAACTCTTCGGGCTGCAACTCGGCAACGATGCCCTCCGCTCGATCGCCGCAGGCCTCGGCAGCGACGTGGCGTTCCTCGTCGAGGGCGGGTCGGCGATCGTGTCGGGTGTGGGTGAACGCGTCGATGCACTGCCCGAACTCCCGCAAGCACACGTGGTGCTGTGCTTCCCGCAAGCGCACTGTCCGACCCCGACGGTGTACCGATTGTTTGATGCCTTGCGACCCGATGCTGGCGATCCAGAGCATGAGCGTGTCCTTCAGCTGGCTGCACGCGAGCGCGTCCGGGCACACGAACCCTTCAATGACCTCGCGGCGCCGGCGCGTGAATCGAGCGAAGCGGTACGCCGAGCGATGGACGAGATCGCCGAGGTCACGCAGCTGCCGGTGCACGTCTGCGGGAGCGGGAGCAGCCTCTTCCTCGTCTGCGACGATCCGATCCATGCCGAGCACGTCGCGCGAACCGTGGTGAACGAAGCGGCCGTGAAGGCCGTGGCGACGCAGGCCGGAGGTCCCGACGGGAGCGTCCGCAACCCACCGCCGGCGCGCCGCACCTGCGCATAACGCGCGCGGGGTTCACAGGCGGGGCTGCGTACACTTCCCCGCTTCGGAACCAGACACCATGACGACCCCTTGCAGCACCGCGGCCTCCGCACCGAGCACCTTCGTCCCCGCCGGACTCGACGCCTCGTCGTGGCCCCAGCTCGAGCCGCTGTATCGAGCGCTCATCGAACGCCCGCTGAAGTGCGCCGGGTGCCTCGAGCGATTGCTGCTCGATCGCAGCGACCTCGATGCGATGGTCGCCGAGACCGAGGCGAACCTCTACATCGCGATGACCTGCGACACCGAGAGCGAACCGCGCCGCAAGGCGTTCCTCGACTTCGTGCAGGACGTCGATCCGCACCTCAAGCGCATCGGCTTCGAGCTCGACCGCCGCATCGTGGACTGCCCGTTCACCAAGGACCTGGACCAGCAGCGCTACGGCGTGCTGCTGCGGGGCCTCCGCCAGGAGGTCAAGCTCTTCCGTCCCGAGAACGTCGAGATCCAGACCGAGTGCACCAAGCTCGAACAGCAGTACAGCCAGATCTCCGGCGCCATGGCGGTCGAGTTCGACGGCAAGAAGCAGACGCTGCCGCAGATGGCGCGCTACCTCGAAGTGACCGACCGCAGCGTGCGCGAAGCCAGCTGGCGAGCCGTCGCCGACCGCCGGCTGCAGGATGCCGAGGCGATCGATGGCATCTACGACCGCCTCGTCGCGCAGCGTCACCGCATGGCGCTCAACGCGGGCTTCGACAGCTACCGCGACTACCAGCACCAGCGCATGCATCGCTTCGACTACACGCCCGCCGACTGCGAGCGCTTCCACGCGGCGTGCGAGCAGGTCTGCGTGCCGCTGATGCGCCAGCTCAACGAGGAGCGCCGCACGGCCCTGAAGCTCGACACCCTCCGTCCGTGGGACCTCAAGGTCGACGTGCTCGGCCGCTCGGCCCTGCGGCCCTTCGAGACCGCCGACGAGCTCGTGGACCGCTGCAGCCGCGTCTTCCATGACATGGGCGGTGGCCTCGGTCCGCTCTTCGACTCGATGCGATCCGGCGAATGCCTGGACCTCGAGAGCCGGCAGGGCAAGCAGCCCGGCGGCTACCAGTACCAGCGCCAGGCCAGCCGCAAGCCGTTCATCTTCATGAATGCCGCCGGCATGCAGCGCGACCTCGTGACGATGGTGCATGAGGCCGGACATGCCTTCCACAGCATGCTCTGCTCGCACGACCCGCTGCTGGCCTACCGAGGCAGCCCGATCGAGTTCGCCGAGGTCGCCTCGATGAGCATGGAACTGCTCACGTTCCCGCACCTGGGCCACTTCTACTCCGAGCAGGATGCCGGCCGGCACCGCCGCGAACTGCTCGAAGGCCTCGCCACGCTGCTGCCCTGGATCGCCACGATCGACGCGTTCCAGCACTGGGCGTACACCCACCCGACCCACACGCGCGCCGACCGGACCGCATACTGGCTGCACCTCAACAAGCGCTTCGGCGCGGAGGTCTCCTGGGCAGGCTGCGAGCGCGCGCTCGAGACCGCTTGGCAGCGCCAGGGCCACCTCTTCCAGAACCCCTTCTACTACATCGAATACGGCATCGCGCAGTTGGGGGCACTGCAGCTCTGGCTGCAGGCACGACGCAACGCCGGCACGGCCTTGGATGCCTACAAGCGCGCGCTCTCGCTGGGTGCGAGCCGGCCGCTGCCGGAGCTCTTCGAGGCCGCTGGCCTGCGCTTCGACTTCGGGCCCGAGACGATGGCGAGCCTCATCGATGAGGTGCGCGGCGAACTCGCGACCATTCCCGCCTGAACTGCATCCTGTCCACGCAACCCACCACTCGACACCACCACCATGTCCCACCACGTCGCCATCCTCGGAGCCGGCAAGATCGGCCGCATGACCGCCCACTTCCTCGCCTCGTGCGGTGACTACACCGTGCGCATCGGCGATGCCCACGAGCCGAGCGCCTTGGCCGTTGCGCGCGACGAGCGCATCGATGGCCGGCGCGTGGACTTCGGCAGCCCCACCGAACTCGCGGCCTTCCTCAAGGGAGCATGGGCCGTCGTGAGCTGCGCGCCGTTCAACTGCAACGTCGGCATCGCGCAGGCCGCGAAGGACGCGGGCTGCCACTACCTCGACCTCACCGAGGACGTCGCCGTCACCAAGAAGGTGATGCAGCTGAGCCACGGCGCCTCGTCGGCGTTCATCCCGCAGTGCGGCCTGGCACCCGGGTTCATCACGATCGTGGCGCACTCGCTCCTGCGCGAACTCGACAGCGTCGACACGGTGCGCATGCGCGTGGGCGCGCTGCCGCGGACCCCGAGCAACGTGCTCCAGTACAACCTGACCTGGTCGACCGACGGCCTGGTCAACGAGTACTGCAATCCCTGCGAGGCCCTCGTCGATGGGCAGATGTGCCTGGTCCCGCCGCTCGAGCAGGTGGAGCGTCTGCACATCGATGGCTGCGAGTACGAGGCGTTCAACACCTCGGGCGGCCTGGGCACGCTGGCGGACTCGCTCCGCGGCACCGTGCGCAACCTGAACTACAAGACGATCCGCTTCACCGGCCACGCCGAGCAGATGCGCTTCCTGCTGAACGACCTGCGCTTCATCGAGCACCGCGATGAACTCAAGGCGATCCTCGAACGCGCCGTGCCGGGCACCGACGACGACCAGGTCGTGATCTTCGTCAGCGCCACCGGCCAGCGCGGCGGCCGCTTCATGGACCGCACTTGGGCGCGCACCGTGCTCAGCCGCGAGATCGGCGGCCGCCACTGGACCGCCATCCAAGTCACGACCGCCGCGGGCATCTGCGCCGTGGTGGACATGCTCAAGGAAGGCACTGTGCCGACCAAGGGCTTCGTGCGCCAGGAACAGATCGGCCTCGACGCGTTCCTCGCGAACCGCTTCGGCCGCCACTACGCCTGACGCGCGCCATGGGCGTCTTGCCGGTCTTTCGCGACGCAGGCCCCGAGGACGTGCCGCAGGTGGTGGCGCTCGTTGAGCGTGCGTACCGCGGCCAGGCGAGCCGTGCCGGCTGGACCACCGAAGCCGATCTGCTCGATGGCCAACGCACCGACGAGCGTGAGATCGGCGAGCTGGTGCGGGGACACGACTCACGCATCCGATTGGCGTTCCTCGATGGTGTGCTGGTGGCCTGCGTGCGCATCGATCGTGGCGCCGGGTACGGCTACGTCGGGATGGTGTCCGTGGAGCCAACGCGCCAGCGCGATGGACTCGGTCGGCAGCTCCTGGCCGAGGCCGAGCGCGTGATCCTCGAGGACCTCGGCCTCGACCGCGCTCGGATGACCGTGATCGGCCAGCGCGTGGAACTCATCGCGTGGTACGCGCGCCGCGGCTACCTGCCCACCGGGGAGCGCGAGCCCTTTCCCTATGGCGAGCCCCGCAATGGGCTGCCGCGACGGTCGGACCTCTACTTCGAGGTCCTCGAGAAGCGCCTGCGCTGAGCGCGTGACGGAAAATCTCCTCGCGTGGCTTGCCTGCGCCCCCGCCGAATCGGACGGTTGGGGCCGCACGACTGGGCGTGCGCCGAGGAGAGCACCCATGCAGCAGCACGACCTTCACCGCATGCTTCGCAAGATCATCGCAGCCGCCGGCAGTTTCTGCGTCGGCCTGCTCATCGCGCGCGCGATCGGGCTCTGAGCGCCGGCACCGCGCGGGCCAGCGCGCATCAGCGCACCCGCACCTCCAGGATCGCCACCTCGGCCGGCCGGTTCACGCGCAGCGGGAACCAACTGCCCACGCCGCGCGTGACGAACACCGAACTCGCACCGAGGTGATAGAGCCCGTCATGCAGGGCACGGCCCTTGGCCGGCCGACTCCGATCGCCCGCACCGCGCGTGAGGCCGACCTGCAATCCATGGGTGTGGCCCGAGAGCGTCAGCGGGATGCCATGCTGGACCGCCGCACGGAAGGCCGCCGGATGATGCGCCAGCAGGATCGGCGGAAGTTCCTCGCGTCCATCGAGCATGGCCTTGAGGCGCTTCTGCGCATCGCGCACGCCGACGGTCCAGTCGAGCCCCGCCACCATCGGACCCGACGGCAAGCGAGCCACCTCATCGCGCAGCACGCGGATGCCGCTGCGCCGCGCCAGGCGCGCCACGGATTCCGCATGCTCGAGGTGATCGTGGTTGCCCATCACCATCAAGGTGCCCAGGCGTGACGTCATGCGCCCAAGAGCCTTGAAGACGGGCTCGCATCCGGCAAGCTCCAGATCGACCACGTCGCCGGTGCAGGCGACCAGGTCCGGCTGCTCGACCTGCGCCAGCTCGATGGCCTCGAGCGCACGCTCGACTGGGATGAGCCCACCGACATGGAAATCGCTCAGGTGCGCGATGCGCAAGCCATGCAGTGCATCGGACGCACCCGGCAGGAAGACCGGCACCGATCGCAGCACGATCGGCTGCGCAAGGTGCGCTCGCGAGAGCCGCCCGCGTGAGAGCCGATCTGGAAGCACCGTGAGCAGCGAGCGACGGATCGCCGCGCGCCCGAGTGGCGTGAGCGGCGTGGGGGTCGTCTTCTTGCGTGCCACGCGCAGCCTCGCTCAGAACCGCAGTTCGAGGCCCGCGACCAGGCCCTGCAGGCTGCCGCTCATCGAGTCACCGTTGCCCGCGGCATCCCAATTGAGCAGGCGGTAGCCGCCGGTAATGGCGAGATTGTGGAGCACGTCGAGCGAGAGATCCGCCCGGACGAACCAGAGCGAATCGCCGGCTTCGACCCCGGGGCCCCAGCCGGCGGTGGCGGCGATCCGCAGATGACCGAGCCAGTCGACGTTGCGACGCAGATCGAGGTCGAGCTCGATGCCGCCGCCGATGACCGGCGTGATGACCGAAAGATCGATCGAATCGCTCGCGGTGGTCGTCAGGTCGGTCACGGACTGCTCGTACGAGACCGCATGGCCGCCCACGAGACCGTTGAAGCGAAGGTCCGCGAAGGGTGGCTGTGCGCCCGCCGGCGCGTCATCACCGGTCCAAGGATGCCGATCGGCCGCATACGGCCGGTAGAAGGTGATGACGACGTCGCCCGCCACGCCCCACGCGTCGGCACTCGACGAGAGCGCATCGCCCGCACCGAAGGCCACCGAGCCGAACTGGCCGGCCGCCGGTGCCGATGTGGAACCATCGATCGAGGACCAGAAGCCATTCACGACGAGAGCCAGTGCATCCCAGCGCGCCGTCGCCGTGAGCAGCGGCACGACCTGCGAATCATCGAGGTCGAAGTCATCCTCGATGGTGACGGCCGCAGCCGACGATGGCGCATTGATCGTGCCATTGAGGCGCGCGAACCATGCGCGCGCGGCAAAGTCGAAGTGCGGCGCACCCGTGGACTCGACGGGCGCGAGCACCGGCGCTGCGGGCGCGGCTGCTGCAGACGCCGAAGCAGTGGCTGCAGTCCCACGCGCTGCGGATGCTGAAGCGGGCGCGGCCGTCGCTGACTGGCTCACCGTCGACCCGGTCGGTGCTGGTGCCGCTGCGCTGGACTGGGCGAGCACGGCAGCGACGAGCGTGATGGCGATCGGTTCCACGATGCAAGGCTAGCGCAGGCCTGCAAGAATGCCCGCATGCTGCCGCGTCCTGATCCCGGTGCTCCGCCGCCCCGCCGTCCGGCGCGCCCGGGGAACGCCTTCGACTGCGGGCCGCGCGCGTGGATCGATCCGGCGGGCCTCGACTTCTCGTTCAGCCGCAGTGGCGGTCCGGGCGGGCAGAACGTCAACAAGGTGCACTCGCGGGCGGAACTCATGGTGAAGCTCGCCTCCATTCATGGGCTCGACGAGCGCGCCCTCGATCGCTTGCGCGATGCTGCGGGATCGCACCTGGTGCACGGCGACACGCTGCGGTTCACGGCCGAGGAGCACCGATCGCAGAAGGCCAACAAGGATGCCTGCCTCGAGCGCCTGCGCGAACTGGTGCTGCGCGCCAGCATCCCGCCGAAGGTGCGACGCAAGACGAAGCCCACGCGTGGCTCGATCGAGCGCCGGCTGGAATCCAAGAAGCGCGAAGGCGAGAAGAAGCGCCAGCGCCGCTGGGACGGCGCGTGAACCAGCGCCGCTGGGACGGCGCATGAGCCACCCGCTCACTC
>JAGWXC010000309.1 GCA_018970045.1 Planctomycetota bacterium
AGCATCCACAAAGTGGTGCCCGAGGCGAGCAACGTGCACGCGGCGAAGGCAAAACGCCATGCTTGTGTGGCGCGCAGGTCACGCAAGGCCATGCGCGCTGCGTCAGGCTCGTGCAGCGCGACCACGATCGCGGCAACAGCTGGGTTGGTAGCGATGGCGCGGATCGCCAGCGCACGCGCGTCCGAGGGCAGCGCCTCGAGGCCGTGATCCAGGATGCAGGCGATCGACGCGTCGTCCAGTTCTTGCGCCGGCGGTCGCACGGCATCGAGCGCGCGTCGGATGGCATCGGGCGTGACGGATTCAGGACTCATGGATCGGCTCCTTGGTGTTCGTGCCGGCATCGGCCCAGCCACGCAGCCAGACGGCGATCGACTCGCCGGTCCACGGTCCCTCGCGGGACTGCAGCTTGTGGCGCAGGTGCGCGATCGAATCCGCCAGTTCGCGGGACACGGTGTACGCGGGCAGTCCGAGCACGCGTCCCGCCTCGCCCTTGGGCATGCCGTGCCCGTACACCAGCGACAGCAGCGCCTGCTGCCGCGGCGGTAGGCTGGTGAACGCTTCCGAGAAGCGCAGCGCGAAGTCGCGAACCTCGTCGTCGCGTGGCGTCGGCTCTGGCGCGCGCGGGTCCGGCGATTGCTCGATGATTTGCATGGATCCCTCCAGTGGCATGCGGGCCCGACGGAACCGGTCGATCGCGATGCGTTTTGCGACCACGGCGATGAAGGTTGTCATCGCCGAGTTGCCTCGGTACTGGCGGATGCGCGCTGGCCTGCGTCCGTCCGGCAGCGGCGACGCGTCGTTCGCATCGCTCATCAGGCGGGCCATCGTCTCGCTCCAGAGGTCCTCGGCTCCCATGCCGTCAGCGGGGAGACGCGCCAGTCGACGCACAACCGGCTCACGCAGGTCGAGGTGGATGGTCGACCAGGCCTCGTCGTAACGGTCCGAGGCCGCGCCGCCCAGGAACAGGTCGATGGGGTGACGAGGCTCGTCAGGCCCCACATGGCCCCGATACCGCTCCAGTGGCCACCGGATCGATGGCCAGCGACGGCGCGCGGCTTCGAACCATGCACCGATGAGCGATTCCGGCATGCGCAGCATCATAGAGGACACGAGTTGGACTCCTGTGGCGTGCATCCGGTCGAGGTGACGGAGCGTTTCATGCGCCCCCGAGCTTCTTCCCCAGTCGCTTCAGAGCCTGCGACGCACGCTCCAGCGTGGGGTTGCTCGGCGATGCCGGCCCTGCGGCGCTGGCGGTCGGGAGCAGCTTGGCGGTGGCTGGCGCGGCGCGGGGCTCGGCGGCCGCGTTCGCGGCGGGCGCTGCCGGACTGGAGGAGGCGTTCGGAGCGGCGCGAGGTGCCGGGACCGCCGCCGCCGTCCGCACCGGCGCATTTCCCGGGTCCGCGATGCGGGACATGGAAGGCGTCGGTGGCGGGGGCGGGGCGATGGGTCCCTGGGAAGTCGTTGGGGTTGCCCGGGACGGCGTCGCGGGCGTGCGTGACAGCAGCAGGGACTCGTCGTGCATCACCGCGCGCGCCTGCGCGGCCATGCCCTCGTCCAATCGCGTGGCCGCTCGGGTGAGCTGGGTTTCCGCCCGTCCGAGAAGGTCGGAGGCGGCGCGCAGCGCGGATGCTGGGCCGCCAAGTGCGCGGTCCGCCGCTTGCGCGCCTAGCAGCGCGAGCGAGGATCCGATGAATGATGCGATCAGGTTTCTCATGGTTGGTGTCTCCTTTCGACGTGAGCGATATCGAACCGCATGCCCGAGGAATCGGGTGCAAGTCGTCCATAGC
>JAGWXC010000067.1 GCA_018970045.1 Planctomycetota bacterium
TCCCGCAGCGTGCTCGCCAGGTTGTTCTTCATCCGCAGGGTGTAGGGATGGTCCTCGCCAAGAACCTTGCCGGCCCGGACCGCCGCTGGTTCAAGGACGGCGATCGCCTCCGTCCGGCCATCGGCGGTCCGCAAGGCGAGCAGGCAGACCGAGAGGTTGTTGGCACTGACCAAGGTGTCGGGATGATCCGCACCGAGGATCCGGGTCCGGTCAGCGACCAGGGCGCGGCCGCGATCGATCGCCTCCGGAATTCGTCCGGCCACGCGATCGATCTCAGCGAGGTTCGAGCGCACCTGCAAGACGGATGGGTCGTCCGGCCCCAGTTGCGCCGTACGCCGCTCCAGTGCCTCGGCCAGCGCGGCGCGGGCCTCGTCGAGCTTGCCTTGATCGGCCAACGCCCAGCCAAGCGAGGCCAGCACTCGAATCCGATCCGGATCGTCGGCTCCGGCGGTGGCGAGCAGGCGTTCATGCGCCGAGCGAAGTCCCTCGACCGCGCGATCGACCCGGTCCAGGACACGGTCGATCTCTGCCAGTTCGGCATCGGCCGAGATGGCCTGCGGGCTCGATGCACCGTAGCCCGCCTGCGCGGCGTGGCGCGCAAGCGACATGAATCGTTCGGCTTCCGGCCAGGCTCCGATGTTGAAGTACGCCTGGCCGAGCATGCTGGCCAAGTCGTGCCGGACCTGATCATCCATGGCGGCATCGGCCTCAAGGCGGCGTGCCGACTCCGCCAGCACCAGCTTCATGACGGTCGTGTCCGCTTCACGAGCCACTTCAGGGGTCACGCCGAGCACGGTGTCCTTCGTGAACCGCAGCAGTTCCTTGGTGCGGGCAAGCTGCCGCTGGCTGGTCCTGAATTGCGCGCGGGCTTCGACCCACCCTAGCGTGGCCGCCACCCCGCCGCCCACGAGCGCCGCGAGTGCGGTCGCGGCCAGCGCCGTCGCCACGCGGTTTCGACGCACAAAGAGCCGCGCGCGGTACGCCGCACGATCCGGCGCCGCGGCCAGCGGCCGATCAGCGAGCCAGTGCTGCAGGTCCCGCCCCAGCGCATCCATCGAGGCGTAGCGGTCCTCGACCGCCGGTTCGAGCGCCCGCGCGGCGATCCAGTCCGGGCCGCTCCGCAAGGCACCCGCCCACGCACCAACCTCGGTCGCACGACGCCGGGCCGCATCGGCCGCGTCACGCGCAGCAAGCGATCCAACGATGGCACTGGGCGACGTCGATCGACCATCGGGCCTCGACCCCGTCAAGAGCTCCACCAGGACCACGCCCATCGACCACACATCGGCGCGCGCGTCCACCGCGCGGCCGGGCACCGTCTGTTCCGGCGCCATGTAGCCCGGCGTGCCGAGCAGGGGATTCCCAAGCATGGCCGCGCTGCCATCACGGCTGCGCGTGAGCCCGAAGTCGATCACCTTCACGAGCGGCCGTCCATCGCGCTCCGTCACGAGGAGATTCGCGGGCTTGAGGTCGCAGTGCACGATCCCCCGCAGGTGCGCGTGCTGCACGGCATCGCACGCCTGCACGAGCAGCGCCGCCCGCTCACGAAGCCCCAGCTGCCGTGCATCGCACCAGCTCGTGATCGGTTCGCCCTCGATCCACTCGAGCACGACGAACGGCCGACCGAGCCGATCGATGCCCGCCAGATGCAGCGTGGCCACCGATGGATGCTGCAGGGACGCGAGCGCAGCCTGCTCAAGCTCGAACTGGTGCCGAGCGAGTTCGCTCGCGAGTGCATGGCGCATGAGCTTGACCGCCACGCGCCGTCGCGCCGGCGCATGCTGCCATCCGAGCCAGACGGTGCCGAAGCCCCCTTCGCCGATCTTCGCCTCGATCTCGATGCCGGGAATCTCCGGCGCTGCCTGCGCGCCACCGTCGCCCTGCAGGCCCTCGGTCTGGCCGAGCCCGCTCACGGCGCGTAGGCCACGCCGGGCTGGCCTTCGACGCGCATGGGCGCATCGCCGCCGGTGCCGAGCCTGAATTCATCGTGGACCACCTGCAGCGCGCGTTGGCCGTCCAGCCTCGGCACGATGCACGAAACCTTGATCTCGCTCGTCGAGATGTTGTGGATCGCGATCCCGTGGCGGGCGAGCGCCTGGAACATGCGGCTCGCGATGCCGGCGTGGCTCTTCATGCCCGTTCCCACCGCGCTCACCTTGCTCAGGCCGACGTCGATCTCGAGCTCGCCGTGCCCGAGCTCCGCGAGGAGCCGCGCCATGATGTCCTGCGTCTCGGCGAGGTCATCGTGCTCGACCGTGAAGGCCACGCTCGTCATGTCGCCGAACTCCGTCTGCACGATGTCGTCCACGACCACGCCCGCTGCCGCGACGCGCTCAAACATGCGGGCCTGCAGCCCCACGGCATTGGGCACCCGGCGCACGGTGAGCCGACCGAGCTCCTCCTTCAGCGCACAACCGACGACGGCGATCTCTTCCATGTCCGGTGTCTCCTTGCAGATGACGGTGCCCAGATCGGGCCTCTGGCTGTGGCGCACATGGATCGGCACGCCGTAGCGCTCGCCGAAGACGACCGCGCGCGCATGCATCACGCCCGCACCGAGTGCAGCGAGCTCGAGCATTTCCTCGTAGGAGATGCGTTCGAGCTTGCGGGCGTTGCGGACCACGCGCGGGTCGGCGGTGTACACACCATCAACGTCGGTGAAGATCTCGCAGTGGCCGTCGAAGCGGCCGACCTCGATCGCTGCAGCGACCGCGACCGCCGTCGTGTCGCTGCCCCCGCGACCAAGCGTGGTGATCGCACCGCGCGAACTGCGGCCCTGGAAGCCGGCCACGATCGGGATCGATCCCTTGGCGAGGCACGCCTCCAGCGGCGTGCGGTCGATGGTGGTGATCTTCGCGCGCCCGTAGTGACCATCGGTCACGATGCCGGCCTGATCACCCGTGAAACTCTCCGCATCAAGCCCCATCTCCTGAAGCGCGATCGCCATGAGCGCGACCGAGACCTGCTCGCCGGTGGCCATGAGCATGTCCAGCTCGCGGCGGTTGGGTGCCGGGCTCAGCCGACGCGCGAGCGCGATGAGCTCGTCGGTGGTGTGCCCCATCGCACTGACGACGACCGCCACCTGATGCCCCTCGGCCCGACGGTCAGCGACACGCGTGGCGCACCGACGGATCCGGTCGGGATCCGCGACGGATGTGCCACCGAACTTCATCACGACTCGGGCCATGGAATAGCCGATGTTACCGGGCGCGGCTCGCCTGGGAAGCCCCATGAGCGGTCCGTGACGCGCCAAGGCGCAGCCGCCACCACGTCACCGACAGCCAACGTCGGGCACCCTCACGCGCACCGAACCGACAGTTCAGGCCCCGACGCTCTCGGCCTTGCTCCGCTCGCTGCGTTCGTGGCGACGGCGCTCGGCCTCGCCCAAAATCTTCTTGCGCACGCGCACCTGGGTCGGCGTGATCTCGACGAGCTCGTCGTCTTCGATGTACTCGAGCGCCGCCTCGAGCGACATCAGGCGCGGCGCCTTGAGCACCACGGTTGCTTCCTTCGCGGCCTCGCGGAAGTTCGTGAGCTGCTTCGCCTTGACCACATTGACGTTGAGGTCGTTGTCGCGGTTGTGCTCGCCGACGATCATGCCTTCGTAGACGACCTCGCTCGGCCGGATGAACATGAAGCCGCGGTCACCGAGGCCCAGCAGCGCGTAGGCGGTGGCCGTGCCGGATTCCATGCTGATCATGACGCCGTTCTGGCGCTTGGCGATGCCGCCCTTCAGCGGCTTGTAGCAGTGGAACGAGTGGTACATGACCGCCTCGCCGCCGGTCGCATTGAGGACGCGCGTGCGCAGCCCGATCAGGCCACGCGCGGGGATCTCGGCCTCGACGTGCATGCGCTCGCCGCGCGTGTCGACCTTGAGGATCTCGGCGCCGCGCTGGCCGAGCAGCTCGAGCGACGGTCCCATCCCGCTGAGCGCGGTGTCGAGCACGAGCCGCTCGAACGGTTCGCACGTCACGCCGTCGATCTCCTTCTCGATGACCTGTGGCTTGCCCACGGTCAGTTCGAAGCCCTCGCGGCGCATGTTCTCGATGAGCACGCCCAGGTGCAGCAGGCCGCGGCCCGAGACGTGGAACTCATCGCTCGTGTCGCCCATGGACACCTTCAGCGCCACATTCTTCTCGAGTTCCTTCTGCAGGCGGTCCCAGATCTGACGGCTCGTGACGTACTTGCCTTCGCGGCCGCCGAGCGGACCGTCGTTGATGCGGAACACCATGTGCAGCGTGGGTTCGTCGACCTTCACGCGCTGCATCGGCAGCGGCTGATCGTGCAGGCAGATCGTGTCGCCGATCTCGATGTCGGGAATGCCCTCGATCGCGCAGAGGTCGCCGGCCTCGACGAGCTCGGCCGCCTGGCGGCCGAGGCCCTCGAAGCGCTTCACACCCGAGATGCGGCCGCGCTTCACGCTGCCATCCTGCTTGGTCGCGACGATCGCCAGGTTGGGCTTGACCGAGCCCTGGTAGACGCGGCCGATCGCGATGCGGCCGACGTAGTCGTTGTAATCGAGGTTGGTGACGAGGAACTGCAGCGGCTTCGTCGCGTCGCACGTCGGCGACGGCACGCGCTGGTGGATCGCCTGGAAGAGATCCTTCACGCCGCGCTCGCGGTCGTTGCGGTCGAACGCGGCCCAGCCGTCGCGGCCGCTGGCGAAGAGCACAGGGAAGTCGAGCGCCAGGTCATCGGCACCGAGTTCGACGAGCAGGTCGAAGACCTCGTTCACGACCGCATCGGGACGGCCTTCGGGGCGGTCGCACTTGTTCACGACGACGATCGGCTTCAGGCCGACCTCGAGTGCCTTCTGCAGCACGAAGCGGGTCTGCGGCATCGGGCCCTCGAGCGAATCGACCAGCAGCAGGCAGCCGTCGGCCATGCGCAGCACGCGCTCGACCTCGCCGCCGAAGTCGGCGTGGCCCGGGGTGTCGATGATGTTCACGCGGATGCGCTCGCCCTTGTGCGGCCCCTCGGGCATCACGTAGTCGACCGCGCAGTTCTTGGCCAGGATCGTGATCCCGCGCTCACGCTCAAGCGGGTTCGAGTCCATGACGCACTCGCCATCGACCTCGCGAGCTGCGCTCGAGGCCTGCAGCATGGAGTCGACGAGCGTGGTCTTGCCGTGGTCGACGTGGGCGATGATGGCGACGTTGCGGATGGATGATGCGTCGGGCATTGGTAGTCTTGGTCCTGTCCCGGCAGTGCCGAGTCGGGCAAGGCTATCCGAAATGGACGATGGAGCGAAGACCCCACTCTCGGTGCCCTATTCGTGGCCACAACGCATCGCCGCGATCGCGATCGCCATCGTCAGCGACATCGTGAACGCGATCTTCACCTGGGCACCGCCCATCGTGATCGCGATCGACGTGGTCACGGCCGTGCTCCTGTGGCTCGTGCTCGGCCGCCCCATGGTGCTGCTGCCGGTCTTCATCGCCGAAGCGCTCCCAGGCGTGAGCATCGTGCCGTTCTGGACCTTGGTCGCCGGTGGGCTCGCCTTCTTCGGCAGGATCCCGGGCCGAGGTCGCATGGATAGTGCGCCTCCACTGCCGCCACAGGAGCAGCCCGGCCCAGCCTCGGTCCCGCGCCGCGACCCACCGCGCTGAACGCGCGCGGCGAATCAGAGCCCGTAGAGCGGCGAGAGCTTGCCCTTCAGGTACGCCAGGTACGGCTCGCTCGAGAGCGGCTTGCCGGTGACGCGCTCGCAGAGTTCACCCGGCAGGTACCGCCGGCCATGCGCGTGGATGTTCGTGTTCAGCCACGCGAGCAGCGGCTTGAACTCTCCGCGGGCGATGCCCGCCTCAAGGCCCGGGATCGCCTTCGACGCCGCCTCGAAGAACTGCGCGGCGTAGAGCGTGCCGAGCGTGTACGTCGGGAAGTAGCCGAAGGCCCCCATCGACCAGTGCACGTCCTGCAGGCAGCCGCGCCGGTCATCGGGCACCTCGACGCCGACGATCTCGCGGTAGAGCCGGTTCCAGGTTGCGGGCAGGTCAGCGACCTCCATCTGCCCACCGATCAGCTTGCGCTCGATCTCAAAGCGCACCATGACGTGCAGGTTGTAGGTCGCCTCGTCGGCCTCGACGCGGATGAAGCCGCGCTCGACGATGTTCGCCGCGCCGTAGAGCTCATCGAGCGAGAAGCCGCGGGCTGCATCGCCCAGCATCTCGGGCAGCTTCGGTGCCGCCCACGACCAGAAGGCGTGGCTGCGCCCGACCTGGTTCTCCCAGAGCCGGCTCTGGCTTTCGTGGATCCCGAGCGACACCGCCTGGCCCAGCGGCGTGCCGATCCACGCGGCAGGCAGTCCCTGCTCGTACATCCCGTGGCCGGCCTCGTGCATCGTGCTGCCGAGCGCGTCATTCACGCAGGTCTCGAGGTACCGCGTGGTCATGCGCACGTCGTTGCAATGGCTGCCACCGCAGAAGGGATGCGTGCTGCGATCGAGGCGCCCGCGCGAGAAGTCGAAGCCGATCGCCTCGGCCACCACGCGCACGAAACGCTCCTGCCGATCGATCGCGATGGCGGTCTCATTGAAGCGGTTGCTCGGCTTGACCGGGCTGGCCATGAGCCGATCGATGAACCCCGTGAGCTGCTCGCGCAGCGGTCGGAAGACGCGCTCGACGTCTGCCGCACGGCAACCGGGTTCGTAGCCGTCGGCCAGCGCGTCCCACGTCTCGCCACCTGCGGGCATGCCGTAGCAGCGCGCCTTCTCCCGGTTCAGCTGCACGAGTCGCTCGAGCCACGGACGGAAGCGGTTGAAGTCGCTCGCCTTGCGGGCCTCAGCCCATTCGTGCTGCGCGCTGCTGCTCACGCTGGCGAGTTCCTCGACAAGCTTGGCCGGCAGCTTGGTGTCGCGGTCGTAGTCGCGGCGCAGTTCCCGCACGAGCGCCTCGTCGGCGGAGCCCTTGGCGACCGCGGCCTCGGCGGAGCCAATCATGTCCCCCATCGCCTTCGAGGTGAAGAGTTCATGGCGCATGCGGGCCAGCTGGGCCAACTGCTTGGAGCGCAGTTCGATGCCGCCCACGGGCATCATCGTCTCCTGGTCCCACCCCAGGATGCTCGCGGTCGATTCCAGCAGCGATGCCTCGCGGGAGGCATCGATCACGCGGTCGAGTGCAGTGCTCATGATCGCGAGTGTAGGGAATGCCACCGGCCCCCTGCAGCGCTCGATCGCCGCCGGCCACGCGCCACGGGGCCCAACAACAAGAGGCCGCCCACATGGGGCGGCCTCCTGGTTCGATCCTTGGTGGCGGGCAAACACCCCGCTGCAGGTCAGCTCACTTGGCTTCGAGCATGGCCGCGATGGCCTTGCCGTTGTCATCCGAGCGGGCCTTGGCGATCTCGAGCGCGTTCTTGCCGAGCGGGCCCTTGGCGGCGCGGTCGGCCTTGGCGTCGAGCAGCATGCGGACCTTCTCCGGGGTGCCGCTCTGCGCAGCCACGAGCAGCGGCGTGAGGCCCTGCTTGTTGACCACATTCACGTCGGCGCCCGCGCCGATCAGCATCTTGAGGCTGTCAGGCTTGCCGCTGCGGGCGGCACGCATGAGCGGGGTGTCGCCGGTGATGTTGTCGGCGACCGCGATGTTCGCCTTGCGGTCGAGCAGGAACTTGACGGTCTCGGGGCTGCCGATGCCGGCCGCCCAAAGCAGCGGGCTGAGGCCGTTGGCATCGACGACGTTGATGTCGGCGCCAGCATCGACGAGCGCGGTCACGGTCTCCACCGAGCCCATGCCCGAGGCCCACGTCAGCGGCGTGCCGCCGATCTGGTCGCGCGCGGCGACATCGGCACCGCTGGCGATGAGGAGCTTGGTCGCGTCGAGCGACTTGCTCTCGGCAGCGATGGTCAGTGCCGTCTTGCCGGTGCGATCCTTGGCGTTGACGTTCGACTTGCCTTCGATCAGCGCCTTGACGGCGTCGACCTTGTTGCCCTTGGCGGCCCACATCAGCGCGGTGCGGCCGCTGCCGGTGTCGAGCTCATCGACGAGCGCGCCACCCTTGGCGAGCTCGTCCTTGATCTTGGCAGCGTCACCGTCGCGAGCAGCCATGATGAGCGAACTCATCGGCTTGGCCACCGGCGGCGCCTTGGCGTTGGCGGCATCGGCGGCGTTGAAGGGCCGCTTCACCATCACGCTCATGGTCTGCGCCTTCGGGTGATCGGTGGTGAAGGTGATCTTGATCGTGCGGCCCATTTCCTGCCACTTCGACCAGTCGACCTTGAGCAGCGCTTCGGTGCCCGCGGCTTCGGGGACGTTCTTGATGATCGGCGGGTTCACCGAGGTGATCTTGAACGCGGTGCCATCGGCCGAAGCCAGGCGAATCTGCGTATCGGTGGTCATCAACGCCTCGTCCTTGGGGGCGTCGATGATGTCGGGCGAGATCGTCACATAGGCAGCGACGTCGCCTTCGACGGTGAGGATCACGGGCGCATGGCCCTCGATCTGGAAGGTCACCTTCTTGCTGAGCTTGATGCCTTGCTTGGCGGCGGGCTTGAGCGTGATGTCCATCTCGGCGAACTTGCCCGGCTCGATCGGATCGGTCGGGGCCTGCGCCGTGGTGCAGCCGCAGCCGGGGATCGCGCGGGTGATCTTCACCGGCTTGTCCGTGGTGTTCCAGATCTTGATCTTGCCCGTCTTGGGCACTTCAGCCTGCATCTCACCGAGGTTCAGCAGTTCGGGCTCGAACCGGATCGGCGGCGGGCCCGTGAGCGCACCCTCGGTGGGCTTGATCGGCGTGCCCTGCACCTTGCGCGTGGTGCTGAGCAGGTCCGACGGCGCGGTCTCGACGTCGGTCGCTTGAGCCGGCGCATCGGCCGGCGGCGCCTGCGGAACTGGCTTGGTGGTCGCGGGCGCCTGGGCAAGCGCGACGGCCGTCAGCGCTGCGGCGAGGAAGGATGGAAGGGCAAGCTTCATGGGTGGTCTCCTGATCGGTCGTGGGAATCGACAACTGTACCCGTGCGGGCCGCAGGTGGCGACGATTGACTATCGGCATGGAACGAACCGAGTTCAAGAGAATTGCACGAGAGCGCAGTATGCTCCACCCCCCATGAGCGCCCCAGCCACCCCGGACCACCTCCAACGTCCGCATATCCGCCCGTTCCAACCCCTCGCCGGCAACCAGCAAGGGCAGCAGGTCGTGGCGCTGCGCAACCCGGTCCCCATGACCGAGCAGATGCTGGTCATCCCGGCACAGGTGTTCCCGCTCTTGGGCCTCTTCCAGGGCGAGCGGACGCTCGAGGAGATCTCGGAACAGACGAAGGCCCCCGTCGAGTTCCTTCAGCAGCTGGTCCAACGATTGGATGAGTCCGGCCTCCTGTGGGGACCGACCTCCGAGCGGTTTGAACAGCAGGTGCTGGAGCGCGTGGCGGCCGCCGGGCACTTCCCCATCGGCGCGTCGGCGATGGCCGGCAAGGATGCCGCCGAAGCCAAGGCCAACCTTGAGCGCGCGCTTGGCGAGGCCGAGGATCCTGAACTCGAATCCCCCGTCACCGGGCTCGTCGTGCCCAGCATGGCCTATGGCCAGGCGGCGGGCAGCTACGCGACGGCGTGGAAGTCCATCGCCAGTGGCCCCAAGCCCGACCGCGTTGTGATCATCGGCAGCAACCTGTCCGGCCTGGGTGATGGCGTTGTCATGAGCCGCCACGGTTTCGAGACGCCGCTGGGCGTGGTGCGCCCGGATTCGGCAGCGATCGACAGCCTCGTCTCGCGGCTGGGAGATCGGCTGCTCAAGGACGAACTCGACTTCTTCACCGACGCCACGGTGCAGGCCCAGTTGCCGTGGATGCAGTCGGTGCTGGGTGGTGTGCCGGTCGTTGCGGCACTGCTGCCCAACCCGCTGAATCCCCTGCTGTCCGACGACGGCGCGCGCGTGTCGCATGCCGAGTTCTGCTCGGCGCTCACGGATCTCGTGGGCGAATGGAGCGGGCGCACACTCATCGTGTGCAGCGGCGACCTGAGCCACGTCGGTGCGCAGTTCGGCGACCCGGCGCCGATCGATGAGCAGCACCAGGATGCGATCGAGAAGCGCGACCGCGAACTGCTGGCGCTCTTCATCCGCGGCGACCGCGGCGGCAAGGAACTGATCGAAGCACTGCGGCAGGACAACTCGCAGCGCTGGATGATCGTGGGCGCGCTGACGGCGATGCGTGCAGCATGCGAGGGCGGCCTCGAACTGCTGGACTACCGTCAGGTCACCGACGACAAGCGGCAGATGCTCGTGAGCCACGCGGTGCTCGCCTGCTGCGAGTGACGCACGACAAAAAGGAAAAGAGCCTATCGAGCGCGAAGCATCGACAGGCTCCTCGTGGGGGGCTTGAGTGGCGTCAAGCCATGGATCGTGAACGTTTGGGACACGACCCGTACTACTGGTTCTCCCGACGCGGCGGTCCTCCCTCAAGGACTGGTGCCGCTCCCTTTTCCATCCCTCCGCGTGTCTATCCGCAGCGGCCGACCGAACGGTTCCACACTGGCATGAAAATTCGGTCACAACCCGTGCGCGTGCAGGGAATTGGGTGGCCGTTCTGGGACGTTCCGGTGCGCGCAGGCTTCAAGCGCCGATTCGTGCCATGACCGCTTGGAGGTCAGCCCAGACCTCGCCGCGCGTCTGCGCGGTGTAGTTCCGCAGCAGATAGGCCGGGTGGTACGTGGGCATGACGGGCACTGACAGGTCGAGGCCGGTCCAGGCTGGCGCTTTCCATGTGCCCCAGGCGCCCCGGAGCCGGGTGATGCCCACATCGGTCGCCAGGAGGAGTTTGGCAGCCGGCCCGCCCAGCGTGACGATGACGCGCGGCCGAAGGATGCACAGCTGCTCGATGAGATACGGGCCGCAACCATCGACTTCGGCCTGCAGTGGCGTGCGGTTGTTTGGCGGGCGGCTCTTCAGCACGTTGGCGATGTACACGCCCTCCCGGCGGAGCTTCATGGCCGCGATCATCTCATCGAGCTTCTGACCCGCCTTGCCCACGAAGGGGCGTCCGGTCTGGTCCTCGGTCTCTCCCGGGGCTTCGCCGACGAAGACCAGGTCTGCGCTCGGTGAGCCCTCACCAAAGACGAGGTTGCTGTGCCCGGTCGCGCGGGTGCAGTGTGGGCAGTCGCGGGCATGCCGATCGCGGAGTGCTTCGAGCAAAGCCGAGCGCTCCCCCTCCAACTCGAGCCGGCGCCCACTGCCGCCGATGCCGATGGCCTCGGTTGATCCTCCCGGCGCCGCTCTTCCGTTTGAGGCGGATGGATCCACGACTGAGCCCCCCGCCGAG
>JAGWXC010000068.1 GCA_018970045.1 Planctomycetota bacterium
GGGCGCCGGTCGGTCCGGTCCTCGCGCTCGTACTTGTAGGGATCCCCGCAGCCAGCCAAGGCCAGCACCGCCAGCATGATCCAGTGACGCACCATGCCGGGAGCGTACCCGAGCGGTGTAGGCTCCCGGAATGACCGGAACGCGACTCGAACTCCTCACGCGCATGCACGAGCAGGATCCTGCCGATGCCTTCTGCCGCTACGCCATCGCGCAGGAGCACGCGAAGGCGGGCCGCACCGACGAAGCGCTGCACTGGTTCGACGCCACGCTCGAGGCCGACGCGGACTACTGCTACGCGTTCTTCCACAAGGCCAAGGTGCTGCAGGCGGCCGGCCGGCTGGACGACGCCATCGCCACGCTGCGCACAGGGCTTGATCGTGCGCGTGCAAGCGGCGATGGTCACGCAGCCGGCGAAATCAGTGGGCTCCTGACGGAGCTTGGAGCATGACGATGACGGCAACCAGCACACGGTCCACCGGCGCAGTGACCACGCGCGTTCTTGAGCGCAACCCCAACATGGTCGCGCTCATCGTGGCGGGCCGCACCGTGGCCGTGCTCGGGCACGAGGAGGTGCGCTCGCTGCGGCTGGGCCCCAAAGCGCGCTGGACCGCGCAGCTCAAGGGGCGCGTGACGGCGCTGGTCATGCATGGCCGCGCGCGCGAGGCGGCCCTGCGCATGATGGCGCGACGGGCTCACACGCGCGATGAACTGCAGCGCGGGCTGCGCAAGCTCAAGTACCCCACGGTGTGCGTGACTGGCACGCTCGATGCGCTGGAGCGTGATGGATGGATCGACGATGCGCAGTGCGCGGCCGCGCGCGTGGCGCAGTGGGAACGCAGCACCACCGCACGCAAGCCGCGCAGCGCAGCGTGGATGGTGGCCAAGCTCGTGGCGGCGGGGATCGACTCCGACGTGGCCGAGCAGTGCGTGGCGCGCGGGATGTCGTCGGCGACCGAGCGCCGCAGCGCCGAAGAAGCGCTGGCGACCGCGCTCAAGGCCGGCAAGTCGCTGCGCGCGGCGCTGGCTGCCCTGTCGCGCCGAGGATTCGCGCCGGAACTGCTCGAGGAACTCGCGGTCCGACACGAGGAACGCGATGGCGCGTGAACTCGATGATGCCGGCTTGCCTGCCGGCTACCCGTTCCAGCCCGCGTGGGAAGTCACGCCGCGCCAGGTGCGCGAGGCGCGCGCGGCCGGCGAGCCGCTGATCCTGATCGATTGCCGTACGCCGCACGAGCATGCGACCGCGCACATCGAGGGTGCGGTCCTGGTGCCGCTGCAGGAGTTCAACGCGCGCATCGGTGCGCTGCGCGAGCACGAGGACCAGCGCGTGGTGGTCTTCTGCCATCACGGTGCGCGGAGCCTGCAGTTCACGGCGGCGCTGCGGCGCGAGGGCTTCAGCGATGTGCACAGCATGGCCGGCGGCATCCATCTCTGGAGCCTCGACATCGATCCGTCAGTGCCGGTGTACTGAGGGAGCGGGCGGCTAGCGGCCCCTGAAGACGTCCGGTGGGATCAGTCCCACCAGGAGACCGAGCACGAAGCTCAGCAGGATCAGCAACACACTGGCACCGACCAGTGCCGGGGCTGTCTGCGCGATGCCGAGCGATCCCAACAGAGGAAGACGCGCGAAGCGCCCCAGAAATCCGCCCTTCGGCGGTTGCGGGACGACTGTGGTTGCCCCTGCTGCCGTCGACGCAGTGGCCTTCGATGATCGGCCCGGAGACTCCGTTGGTGCCGCGATCTCGGCGACGGATGCCGATCGAGCAGCCGATGATTGGGCAGGTCCACGGCCAGGGGTCTGTGCACGAGGTTGTCCGCTGCTGGCCGGACGAGGCGGCGCGGGCACCGCATCCGCAGGGAGCAAACCCTTGACCTTCACCGCCGGGACCCAACGCGCTGAGCCCTCCTGCGCAATCAGGCTCACTCCGGTCACCATCCCAACATGCACCAGTTCGCGCAGTTCACTGGCTGAATAGGGACCCGTTGGCTCGGCACGAGCATCGGTCTTGAGCATGAATCGTGGAGAAGTTGCCATGTCAGCCGTGCTCCCGGGTTCGGCGCGGTGCGATGAAGACGACGGGATAGGTGTGCCAACCGCCGTCACGTGCGGCGGAGGCTGCGACAATGGAATGCTTGATCCATCGGATAGCGATCGCGAGGTAGCCCACGACCAGGATGATGAAGAACGTGACTGCCGAGAACCCCGCCGCCTGTGAAACGCCATCCCCCCAACCTGATCCATGTACCGTCGCGGTCACCGCGGCGCCCGCGATCAGCCCCAGCGACGAGAGACCACCCACCACAAGGAGCGCAACGAAGAGCAAGGTCATGTCGAGACAGAACCAACAGCATGCCCGCGCATGCTGGCGTCCCGGGACGTCCGGCAAGAGCAGCGCACAGCCCACTGGGAAGAGAACGATGAAACTCAAGCCGGGGATCGCAGAGACGATCATGCTGAGATGCAGCAAGCCACCGAGGATCCCTGACCCCTGCTTGACCTGATCGGTTGCGGCAGACACCAAGCGCTCAGCCTGGATCTCCGCACGATCTTCCTGCGAGCGGGGAACCTCTGCGCCACAACGGCGGCACGACAGTGCTCCGCTTGCGATACCAGCCCCACATGAACCGCACGCCATGCTCATCCCGCAACTCCCTTCAGGATCGCGGCCTTTGCCGCGCGGAACTCTTCGTCATCGATCAGGCCATCGGAGTGCATCGACTTCAGCTGCTCCAGTGATCGTCTGATCTCGGCCATGCGATCCACTGGGGCAGCGGGTGCCACCCCACCCCCCGCTGGGGCCATGGGTGGTGGTGCGGGGGGCGCCGCCGGCATCGGAGCGTTTGCCGCGGGTGCCATGCCCATGCCAAACGCCACGCCGATCCCTCCCGCCAGTGCAGCGCCAGCCGCGCCAGTCGGATTCGCCGCGGCGGTCACCAGTGCATCAGCCTGTGAAACGGCCATGTTGCGCTGGAGATCGGTGATGGCCATGTTGCCCGCATTTTGCGAGATGCGGTTCATCACCTCGGTGGGCGGGGTTGCGCTCTCGATGAGAAGATCCACGAGTTCAATGCCGTACTGGTCGAAGTCGGCCTCGACAGCCCGGCGCAGATCGCTTCCGATTTCGTCCAGCTTCACCGCGAGATCCAGCACCGTAGTCTGCTGCTTGGCCAGCACACGATTGAACCGCGCCACGATGAGCGACCGGAAGAAGTCCTCGAACTCCTTGAGTTGCGAGAGACCACGAGTGCCCACGAGGGTCGACATCAGGTTGCGTGGCTTCGCGACTCGAAACGAGTAGGTGCCGTACGCCCGGATCGGCACGGCTCCGTAGGTCGTATCGCGCAAGATGATCGGCGTGGATGTTCCCCAACCCAATCCAGGGAAGACCTTGGTCGAGAAGAAGTACACCGAGACCGTGAACGGCGACTGCCCGAAACCCGCACCGATCACACCACCGAGCAGGGGAAGATTGGCCGTGTCCAGGCCGTGGCGACCAGCCTGGAACATATCCAGACCCTTGCCATCGCGGCAGAACAGCGCAAGTTGGTTCTCCTGGACGATGAGCTGCGAGCCGAGTTCGATCGGCGCCGATCCCGACGTCGGATACCGCTTCACGAGGACCGTTCCGGTCTGGTCGAAACTCTGGATGACTTCAGGCATGATTCAGAGCATTCCCTTCATGGCGAGCAACCGCTCAATGGACAGCGCATGGCCCATCGCGCGTGCAATCTCATCGGGGCTGTCAACGACCGCCTCGAGTGAACGAATTGAGTCTTCGAGCGCTGCGACTGCTTGCATGATCACCATGCGCTCGGTGTCCGTGAAGGAGTGCTCGGGGCCGCGATCGAGGCTCCCTACCCCACCCCCGTGGGAGTGTGCCAAGGCAAGTTCGATCGTACGGATCTTTCGCGCGAGCCGATCGATGGCAAGTTTGCACTCGGCCTCATTGGGCCGCAGTGCGTTTACACGCCCCAGACAGGAAAAGGCGATGCGCGATTGCTGCCGATGCTCGGCACGGACCTCCATCGCAGGACGCTCGGCTTCGGCGATGCGCTGCTCGTTCAGGGAGACTGCTGCACTGCCAAGTCCCCAATAGACGCAGCCCGCCACGATGATCACGGCACCGATGATGTCGGGGGCGCGGTTTCCCCCGGGCAGTGCGAACCCGGCTGCGCCACAGAGCAGTGACGTCACGATCACCAGCACGATGATCTGCCAGGCTCCAACGCCTGAGATCACCGCCGAGGCCGAGCTGGCATGACGGGCACTTGCCTTTGCGCTCGCAAGCCCAGCCCAGATCCATACGCCAGAGAGAACTGCCGCCGGAATGCCCCAGAAGGCCGCCATGGGTGCCGGCAAGAGGGCAACGCAAAGCACCAAGGTGAGGACCGTGGTGCCCAGTGCGATGAGGGCAGGAAGGAGCGCGGGTGACATGCCCTGACATGCGGCAAAGCGGCGCCGAGCGGAAACCAATTCCCGCGGAAGGCCTGTCAGTCTGCGGGAAACTGGTCAGGACAGTGGAGATGTGGCGGGCGGCCGCGTGCAGAAGATGATCGCCGCGATGACGCCGGGCACCCAGCCTGCGAGCGTGAGCACCGTGGTGAGCACGATCGGGCCGCATCCCTTGTCGAGCACGGCCGCAGGCGGCAAGAGCAGGCAGACGATGACGCGAAGCAGGCTCATGGTGTGTGCGCGTAAGAGGATGGTCACGCTATCATCCCCACAGCGAGGTGCCTTGGGGCACGCGCGATTGCGGGCGTAGCTCAGCGGTAGAGCGTCGGCCTTCCATGCCGAATGTCGCGAGTTCGAATCTCGTCGCCCGCTTTCATCTCAACGCCTGGAAACGCAAGGGATGCGTTTCTGACCGATGCGCCCCATCGAGGGCGGGATCCGTGTGAATCTGTGCACAGACTGCGCGCCGTCATCGACTGACGCGCCTTGATTCGAGGTCGCGCCGCCGCTAGTTCCCTAGTCGCTTGAGTGCTTGTTTCGCTTCTCGATGGCCTTGCTCGGCAGCGAGCCTGTACCAACGCTCTGCCTCAGCTAGGTCAGCCGAGGTGCCCATCCCCTGCTCAATGCGCTCGGCAGCAAGGAACTGCGCTTGGGGGTCACCCTGATCAGCCGCGACCAGCAGCAATCGCAACGCTTCGCCGAGATCCTTGGGAACCCCCAACCCTGCTTCGTACATCGACGCCAGATGGCGCATCGCCTCCGTCTCACCCTGATCAGCCGCTGCAACAAACAACTCCACGGCTTCCGCCACGCCTCTCGGCCCACCGTTACCGACGAGCAAACTTCCCATGGCGCACTGTGCACGGGGGTGCCCTGACGCCGCCGCTTGACGCATCCACCGAATCCCCTCCGGCCTGCTCCGATTGACACCCCAACCCTCAAGGAAGCAAATTGCCACGAGCAACTGTGCTTCAGCATCACCCGATTCAGCAAGGGGAGCAAGGATCTGGACAGCCTCAGCTCGAGACATCGGAGTGGCCTCATTCAACAGTGACTTCGCCAATTCCAGCTCGTCATCACGACTGTTGCATGCCGATGCCGAAAGGAGAATCAGGATGAACGCCGCAAGAGTGACGATACGTTGGCTCAAGACCATGACTACTCCACGTCGAGAGATAACCAATCCATGGGCAGGCCGTGCGCAACGGCAGAATCCGCCGAACAGGCGCAAACGATGGCGGCACCAGAACTCCCGGAAGGGCCCGACCCATGGCATGCGGAGCCAGCGCGCGGAGACGAAACGGATTCCGCCGATTTTTACGCTGCCACCCAGCGCTGTCCGGATCAATTCCTGGGGCTGACCTCCACAAGCCGGCGCTCCCGATCACAATGCCGCCATGGATCCAACCGGGGACAGTGATCCCCCGCCGCCGCCCGACCTCACGACCGCGCTGCGCCACGCTTCGACGGGCAGCGACGAGGCGGTCGCGCTGCTCTGGTCACTGACCTACGAGGAATTGCGCCGCATGGCGCGCGGGCTGGCCCGCGCCGATGCGCGGCATGACGACATCCAGCCCACGGCGCTCGTGCACGACCTCTGGATTCGTACCTTTGGCAACCACCAGTCACCGACGTGGGAGAATCGGCGCCACTTCTTCGGCTCGATGGCGCGAGCTCTGCAGCAGCAGCTGGTCGATCTTGCCCGCCAGCGCAAGAGCCTCAAGCGCGGCGGCGGAGCGCGCCAGCGCCGCACGCTCGATGTGGTCGAGCACGAACTGCGCGACCCTGATCTTGCCTTGAGCGAGGCCGCACAGGTGGCGAGTGCCGCCATCGAGGCCCTCGAGGTGGAACACCCTGACTGCGCGGAGGTTGCGCGATTGCGATTCATCGTCGGGCTCTCGCTTGAGGAGACGGCCACCCTGACTGGCGTGACAGGCCGCACCGTCACGAATCGTTGGCGCTTCGCGCAGTGCTGGATCCGTGCACGACTCGCGCAAGCCGGCTACGGAGGCACCACATGACGGATCCCGCGCACGACCCGCCACCGCCGCGCGAACCGAGCATCGAGGAACTCTTCGCCCAGTATCTGGATCAACCCGCTGATGCGCGCGATGCATGGCTGGACCATGCGTGTCGGGGAGATCAGGCGCGCATGGCCCTGATCCGGCACCTCGCTGGGTTCGCGCGCACGCCCTCCACGCAGCCCGAGGCCGTGTCGGACGACCTTGCCCCCGATGCGATCCCCGGCCTGCGGCTGCGCGGCACACTCGGCTCCGGTGCCATGGGTGATGTGCTGCTCGCCTATGAGGAAGAACCTGGCCGCTTGGTGGCCGTGAAGGTCCTGCGTCGTCTGGGTACGGCGAGCGGCTTGCTCGATCGCTTTCGCCGGGAGATCACTGCGCTGGCCACGCTCGATGACCCCGGCATCGTGCGCATCCTGCGCAGCGGTGTGCTCGAGACCCGTGATGGCGTACGCCCGTGGTTCAGCATGGAGTTGGTCCGCGACGCGCGGCCCATCACCGCCGCCGCCCGCGCACAATCATGGCCGCACGCACGCTGCATCCGCGCCGTACGCGATGCGGCGCGCGCCTTGCACGGTGCCCATGTCCGTGGGCTCATCCACGGCGATCTCTCGCCAGCCAACATCCTGATCGACGCCGAGGGCCGAGTCCGCTTGATCGACTTTGGCATTGCGCGATGGGTCGCTGAAGCCGGCAACGCAGCGCCGCTGGCCACGCTCACCGTCGCTGCGCCGGAGCAGGCGCGTGGCGAGAGCGTGGACCACCGCTCCGATTTGCATGCGCTTGGCTCGGTCCTGGCGTGGATCGCCACAGGCGAACCGCCGAGGCGCACCGCGGACGGCGGCGTGCTCCCGCCCATCGAGGCGCTTGCCGACGAGCCCGATCTCTTGGCCGTGATCACGCGGGCAACGGGCGCCGACCCAGCTGAACGCCACGCCAGTGCGGCGGACCTTGCCGATGATCTTGATGCACTCCTTGAGCATCGGCCGTTGCCGTGGCGTCGCGAGTCGGCACGGCAGTGGATTCGTCGGCTCTGGCGGCAGGATCCGCGCCCAGTCGTCTACGGCGCAGGATTGATCACCACGCTCGTGATCCTGGTCGTGGGTGCGTCGTGGGCGGCCAGAGAGTTTGCAGCACGCGCCGCCACCAGCGAGCGCGATCGGCGCACGGCGCTCCTGCAGCTGGCTGAGCAGAACCTGGAGGTGGGCGCCGTGGCCCAAGCGCGAACGCTCGTCGCTCGACGTGGCGCGCGCGATGGGTCGCTTGAGGAACGCATCGTGCTGGCCCGACTGGCGCGGGCCAGTGACACGATCCTGCCGCACGAAGCCCACGTCTATCGCGTGGCGATGGCGCCTGATGGGTCTGTCCTTGCCAATCTCGGCGGCAAGGTGGTGGCGGTGGATGCCCGACATGAGCCGCACGAGTTGCTGGCCCGAGCTCCATCAGGCGCCGCCGACGCTGAATCCATCGATCTCGCGCCGCTTGGTGGCGATCGGCTTGGGGTGATGTACTCCGATGGCTCGTGGTGCGTGCTCGACCCCGAATCCTGCCGGGTGATGGCCACGCACTCATCCGATCAGGCCATCACCGCACTGCGGGGTAGCGCAACCGCGGGCGTCTTCGTGGCCCTGACCCCGTCGGACCTCATCGTCACTGATCGGGACGGCGCCATCATGCGGACCGTACCCCACGGCGTGGCTGGCAACCCTCGCACCATGGCCATCGATCCGCGCGGCACCGTGGTGGCCGTGGGTGGCATCCAAGGCGACCTGGCTCTCGTCCCGCTCGATGGATCGCGGCCGAGGCGAACCACGCTGCCCGGGTCGCGCGTGTGGGGACTGGCGTTTTCGCCCGATGGCCAGCGGATCGCAGCAGGCTCGCGCGACGGAACGCTCAGGATGATCGACGCTCGCACGCTCGATGTGCTTCACGCGCGGCGACTCCACGCGACCGAGATCACCTGGCTCGCGTGGGATCCAACGGGCGTGCACGTGGCGACCTGCGGCAGCGATCAGCGTGTCCACATCGTCGATGCGCTGTCGCTTGAGTCGCTGCATGACCTTCCCACCACGCTCGGGCGACCGTGGAGCCTGACATGGGATGGCGATGCACTCGTGATCGCCGAGCAGGGCGGCGTCGAGCGTGTTGCACCCGATGCTCCCCCGCTTCCACGGCTGGGCCCCTCGCGTCCGATCGAGGGTGGCGACGGCGCATGGACGAGTTCATGGCGCTGGGACAACAGCGTCACGATCCGTTCACCAAACGGGGAGGTCCTTCGCGAATGGAATCTCCGTACACCGGACTGGTCGAGCCCATGGCCACCGGTCGTGGCGATCGGGCCATCGGCGGATGGTCGCGCGATCCTTGCCGGTGGTTCCGGCGGACGCCTCGTGGTGCTCGCCCCCGCTCACGCTGAGCCGCTTGAGCGCATCGACACGTCGGCGGTCGCCACCGTGTTCGGTGCCGTGGCCGAGGTGGAGCCTGGCGGCGATCTCATCATCGGCGGCATGGACGGCAACCTCATGCGTTGCGACCGCGGGTGCACCACCAAGCGTTGGACCACGGAGAACTATGCCTTCGAGCCGGAGTCGATCCTCGTCGATCGTTCGAGCGGTCGAGTGATCGCCGCGTGGCGCGATGGCCGGCTTGCTGTGCACCGCCTGGAGGACGGCGCGCTCATGCTCGACGCGCGCCTGTCACCGCTTCGCACCAATCGACTCCAGCGTGATGCCCGTGGCCGGCTCGTGGTCGACGCCGACCGCGGTCGGTTCATCCTGGCGGGGCCGTGACCACCGGGCGTGACAGCTCCTGCACGGTCGGTGCGGGAGCGCCGAACTGCATGAAGTGCACCACATCCTGCTGGTCGAGCCAGCCATCGCCGTTCAGGTCACCCACCGCCAGGTGACCCATCCCGGCGCGCCGCAAATCCTTGACCTTGATCCGCTCGGTCGGCGGATCATGCCAGAGCCCGCCACAGGTCTCGCTCACCTGGAAGAAGTGCAGGCTGATGAAGGCGAGGTCGGCGTTGCTGACCGTCGAGTCCGCATTGAAGTTCGACACGGCGGCTGCATCGACCGTCGAACCTCGTGCTGAGACGAAGAGCGCAAAGTCCAGGATGTCGACCTTGCCGTCGTCGTTGGAGTCGCCCTGACGAAGCGCCGCGTCGGCGGTCCACCGCGTGCCGTCCTGCGTGACCAGACCGGCTTCCGCAAGCGAATGCGCCACATCCTTCACGATCACGCACGGCGCCTGGACCGAGGCTGGAATCGCCACACTGTCCAACGTGCCGTTGATGCCCGTGCAGGCCACCTGAACCACCTGGACATCGTCGCCAACGGTCACGCGGATCGAGCGGGTGCTGGCGCCAGCGAATGATCCACCGAGCGAGATCCCCAGATCCAGGAGCTGCTGATCGAGCACGGTGATGTCGCGGTTCACCACGGTGCCATTGCCGAGCGCGTCGGTGCTGGTCGCCGTGATCTCCGTGACGCCGATCGGGAACAGGCCTCCGACAGGCCACGCCGTGAGCATGCTGCCATCGGGCAGGTCGATCAGCAGGCTGATCGAGCGAGCGCCGTCGCAACCATCGATCGCCGTGAGCGTGGGCGCCGCGATCACGGCACCCACGATGGAGCCCGCGTCACAGGACAACGTCTGGGTCGCCGGCAGGCCCTCAATCGTTGGGCCGGCGCCGTCGACCCGCAGCGCACCCAATGCGGCACCAGTCACCGAGGTCGACTGCCCTGCTGCCGTCCCGAGCGAGCTGGCCAACCCGCCGATGGTCGTGAACGAGACGATCCCAGCCTGACTGCACGCCTCGCCGCCTGACCTTCCCCCCTGAAACCGTACCAAGCCGGACTTTGGTATCCGGCGCATTTCAGGAGGTCAGGACATGCCAGGCAAGCGATTCAAGGCGGAGGAGATCGTCAACAAGCTCCGGCAGGCGGACGTCGAGCTCGCCCGGGGGAACACGGTGGCCGCGGTGTGCAAGCTGCTGGGGATCACGGACGCCACGTACTTCCGCTGGCGCAAGGAGTATGGCGGGATGAAGGTCGACCAGGCGAAACGCCTTAAGGCGCTCGAGCAGGAGAACGCGCGGCTGAAGCGGCTGCTGGCGGACGCGGAGCTCGACAAAGCGATCCTCAAGGAGGCGGCAAAGGGAAACTTCTGAGCCCGGCGCGCCGCCGGGCTGCGGTCGAGGAAGTCCGGCGCACGCTTCCCGAGGTGAGCGAGCGCCGCGCGTGCCGCGTGCTCGGCCAGCCGCGGGCGGTGCAGCGCTACACGGCGCGGGTGCGCGACGACGAAGGGCCGCTGACCGGGCGGATCGTCGAGCTGGCATCGGTGTACGGCCGGTACGGATCGCCGCGGATCACGGGAATGCTGCGAAACGAGGGCTGGAACGTGAACCACAAGCGGGTGGAGCGCATCTGGCGGCAGGCAGGCCTGAAGGTGCCGAGGAAACAGCCTCGCCGCGGCAGGCTGTGGCTCAACGACGGCAGCTGCGTGAGGCTGCGGCCAGAGAGGAAGGACCACGTGTGGGCATACGACTTCGTGCTGGCCCGCACGCACGAGGGGCTGCCGCTGCGGCTCCTGGTGGTGGTGGACGAGTGGACGCGCGAGTGCCTGTCGATCGACGTGGCGAGGCAGCTGGGCTCGGACGACGTGCTGGAGCGGCTCTCGTGGCTGATGGCCACGCGCGGCGTGCCGGACCACGTGCGCAGCGACAA
>JAGWXC010000069.1 GCA_018970045.1 Planctomycetota bacterium
ACGCGGGGCGCACTCCACCTGCTCGGATTTCGCCACGGCGTGTTCCTGTGGCATGATGATCGCATGATCCACGGCACGACAGGGCTCATCGTCGCATCGTTCCTGTGCACGTCCACGGCGTTGGCACAGCAGACGCTCTCGTTCCGGCAGGGCGAGAACGGTTACTCGGGAACGCAGGACACGTGGGTCAATCAGGACTCGCCGAACTCCAGCTACGGCAACGGCGGCACCCGCTGGGTCGATGACGACGTGGCCAATTCGGCCTTCAGCGACTACCGCGGCCAGTCGCTGCTGCGCTTCGATGGCATCATCGCTGAGGGCGCGATCCCGCCCGGCAGCACGATCGTGAGCGCCACGCTCGAGATCCATGTCGTCGAGGACATCGACACACCCTTCTGGAATCCGTACATCGACGTCTACCCGGTGATTCGCGCTTGGGATGAAGCGAGCACTTGGAACTCGCTTGATGGCGGACTGAGCCAGCCGCAGGACCTGGCCCCTCGATGGGCAAGCTTCAACGGTGACAACGAACCCGAAGACAACTCCATCAAGCTGATCGGCGTGACCGGGCTCGTGCAGGCGTGGGCGGATGGACAGCCCAATTGGGGCGTGGCATTCCTGCCGGAAATCATCAATGGCAACGACGACGGCATCGAGATCGCGACCAGCGAATGGGGCACGATCGGGCAGCGCCCCAAGCTCACGGTCACCTTCATCCCGCCGGTTCCCCCGCCGCCGCCCGTCGAGGGGGACTTCAATGGGGACGGCGTGGTCGATGGCATCGACCTGGGCCTGATCCTTGGTGCTTGGGGCACGAATGTGCCGGCATACGACCTCAATAACGACGGCGTCGTGGGCGGGTACGAACTCGCGTACGTGCTGGGGCTGTGGACCTGAGAAGGCACGGAGTTCCCGGCGCGACAGCCGCGCCTGTGGGGAGTAGCCTTCCGGTCCCATGAACCAGACCGCTTCGGACCTCCTCAAGCGCATCGAATCCAAGACCGCCGTCGTCGGCATCGTCGGCCTCGGCTACGTGGGCCTGCCCCTGAGCAAGGCCCTGCTCGAGTCTGGGTATGCCGTGGTCGGCTACGACATCGACCAGCGCAAGATCGACGCGATCCACGCGGGCACGTCATACATCCACCACCTCGGCCAGGAGTTCTTCGATCGCCTGAAGACCGATCCCAAGTTCACAGCCACGAGCGACCCGAAAGCCCTTGCCAAGGCTGACGCAATCCTGCTCTGCGTGCCGACCCCGCTCGGACATCACCGCGAACCCGACCTGACCTACGTGCTCGACAGCACCCGGATGGTGGCGGGCATCCTGCGCAAGGGCCAGATCGTGGTGCTCGAGAGCACGACGTACCCCGGCACCACCCGCGATGAGATGGGCCCGATCCTTGATGCGACCGGCCTCAAGCGCAACGAGGACTACTTCCTCGCCTATAGCCCCGAGCGCGAGGACCCGGGGAGCATCGGCCGCAGCGCGGCAGCGATCCCCAAGCTCGTGGGCGGCACGGATGCGGTGAGCGGGCAACTGGCCCACGCGCTCTACGCCCGCGTGGTCAAGGCTGCGCACCTCGTCTCGACCGCAGAAGTCGCCGAGACCGCCAAGGTGCTCGAGAACGTCTTCCGCTGCGTGAACATCGCGCTCGTCAACGAGATGAAGATCGTGCTTGACCGCATGGGCATCGACGTGTGGGAGGTCATCGATGCCGCGAGCACCAAGCCCTTCGGTTTCATGCCGTTCTATCCGGGCCCCGGCCTGGGTGGCCACTGCATCCCCATTGACCCCTTCTACCTCACCTGGAAGGCCAAGGAAGTCGGCGTGAGCACGCGGTTCATCGAACTGGCAGGCGAGGTCAACACCTCGATGCCGCACTTCGTGATCGACAAGGTCATGCACGCGCTCAATGACCACGGCAAGGCACTCAAGGGATCGAAGGTCCTGGTGCTCGGTGTGGCCTACAAGAAGAACATCGACGACCCGCGCGAGACGCCGGCTGCCGAGATCATCGAACTGCTGATGGATCGCGGTGCAGCGGTGAGCTACCACGACCCCCACGTGCCCACCTTCCCGCGCATGCGCAAGCACACGATCCCGCTGTCGAGCGTGAAGCTCGATGCAGCCACGCTGAAGTCGGCCGACTGCGTGCTGGTCGTGACTGACCACGACGCGGTCGACTACCAGGCTGTGGCGTCGAACGCTCCGCTCGTGGTGGACACGCGCAACGCCATGCGCAAGACCACCGGCGGCACGGTCGTACAGGCCTGATCCGCAACGCTCCGCGCACGCTGCGATGCAGCCCGGCATCAGCCAGGCAAGGACGGCGTGCCGGACTTCGAAGCAGACTGCGCTTTCGCGCGTGCTGTCCGCTGCTCCTCCCGCCGCGAATGCAGATAGAGCAGCCCCAGTCCCACGAGCAGGCTCACATCGGCGACGTTGAAGACCCACGGGAAGACCTCGGTCGCGCCACCCGGCCACGCCAGCCCGAACGGAAGGTTCCAGCGCGGGAGCATGTGGAGGAAGTCCCGAACGGCACCCACGAAGAGCCGGTCGTAGAGATTGCCCAGACCACCGGCGAGGACGAGCGCAATGCCGACGTGCGCCAGCGTCATGCGCTCACGCGTCCACCTTGCAAAGATCCACAGGCCGACGACCACGGCGAGCACCGAAAAGCACACGAACAACCAACGCTGCTGCTGGCCAATGCCGAAGACGGCGCCGCGGTTCAGGACCAGATGGAAGTCGAGCAAGTTGCCGGGGAGCACCCGCACGCCCTCGTGGAACGGCAGACGGTACGACGGATCGGCGACAGTGTCACGATCGGGCAGCACGATCGGATAGCCCGCGACGTGGTCGAACGACCATGACTTGCTCCACAAGTCGAGCGCGAGCGAGGCGGTGAGCACGCCGAGGAGCACGCCCCACGCCCGTGGTGACGTCCATGCTGGGCGCGATGCCATGGACTGCGTGCTCATGGTCGGCTCACGATCGGCTCACACGCTACGCACCGCGGCGCATCATGATGGCCGCGGACGGGACTTCTCGACCTGGCGCGCGGCCTCGACGGTGTACTTGGCCCACGGCATGGCGGCCAGGCGCCCCTTCGGGATCGGCTTGCCGGTCAGCATGCACATGCCGTAGGTGCGATCCGCGATGCGCTTGAGCGCCTCGTCGATTTCCTGCACGATGCCGCGCTCCGCCTGCGCCATGCCGATGTTGAAGTCCTGGTCGAAGGTGTCGGTGCCGACATCGGCCATGTGCAGCGGCATGTTGCTGAGGTTGCCACCACTGCTCTTGAGGGCTTCTTCCTCGAGGTCATGCACGCGACCTGCGAGCTCACGACGCATGCGATTGAGGATGTCGCGATACCCCTCGAGTTCCTTGGGCGTGAGCTTGGTCTTGGCGAGCACGACCGGAGCCGTTTCGGCCGGCTTGGCGGCCGCAGCCTTGGCTGCCGACTTGGGCGTACGAGCGATCTTGATCCCCTTCAGGCTCAGCGTGCGCACGCGGCGCCCGCTGATCATGACCAAGCCGGGCTGCAGCGGCGCCTTCTTGGAGGGCTGAGCCGGTGCAGCCGCGGCCTGCACGGCAGCGGCCGCCACCGACACGGCGTTGGCGTAGTCGATCTTCTTCTTCGGGGTCTTGTCAGCGTTTTCCGCGCCAGGCTTCTTCTTGGGCTTGGGCTTGGCGATCACCGGCGGCGGCGCACCCTTGCTGCGCTTGGGCGGCGTCGGTGGCGGTCCGAAGAGCGGCGGCAGAATGCCGCGGCGCTTTGGTGGCGGCGGCGGCGGGGCTTCGGTGATCTTGCCGATGTGCGTGGGCTTGACTCCGGCGGTGCCTGCAGGAGCGGGAGCCTTTGCCGGGGCCGCCTTGGCCTTGGATGCATCGGCGTCTGGCTTGGCAGCCGACTTCGCTGCGGGCTTGGCGGCAGGCTTGGCAACCGCCTTCGGCGCTGGCTTGGTCGGTGCCTTGGCCGCAGGCTTGGCCGACGGCTTCGCGCCGGGCTTGGCCACGGGCTTGGCCACGGGCTTGGACGGAGCCTTGGAGCCGGCCTTGGCCACGGGCTTGGCCGCGCTCGCTGGCTTCTTGGTCGGTCCGTTCTTGGATGCCCCGTTCTTCTTGGCCACGTGGAGTGCTCCTGGGACGACGGTCTATGGCTAATAATCAGGCCGTTCCACGGCGGAATGGTCCAATTTCGACCGAGAACACCTCGATTTCGACGAAACTGCCGCTCATTTTACCACCATCTTCGCCAGATGGCAACCCGACCGCGCGTCGGACGAGGTCCGTCGCGTGTTCAGACGCGCAGGGTTGCCCAAGCGGCAAAGAGCGGACACCGACGGATCAACTCGACCGCACGCTACCCATGCGCCGGAACTTCTCGAAGCGAAGGTTCACGAGCGTGTCCGGATCCACACGAGATAGGTCGCGCAATTGATCGATGATCCAACCCTGAAGCGCCTCGCTGGCCGCTCGCGGATCGCGATGTGCGCCGCCGGCGGGCTCGGGCACGATGGCATCGATGATGCCGTTGGCCAGATTCTGGCGCGCCGTCAGCGAGAGCGCCTGCGCAGCCAGCGTGTTGGTCTTCTCGTTGGCTTCCTTCCAGAGAATGGCCGCGCAGCCCTCGGGACTGATCACCGAATACCACGCGTGTTCCATCATCGCGACGCGGTCGGCGACGGCGATGCCGAGCGCACCGCCCGAGCCACCTTCCCCGATCACCACGCTCACGATCGGCGTGCGCAGCCGGCTCATCTCGCGAAGGTTCACGGCGATCGCCTCGGCCTGCCCGCGCTGCTCGCTCTCGATGCCCGGATAGGCCCCCGGCGTGTCGACGAGCGTGACGATCGGCAGCTTGAATTTCTCGGCAAACTGCATCTTCAGCAGCGCCTTGCGGTATCCGTCGGGATTGGCGCAGCCGAACCGGCAGCGGATGCGCTCGGCGGTCGAGCGCCCCTTCTGGTGGCCGATCACCATGACCTTGAACGGGCCGATGCGAGCCAGGCCCGTCACGATGGCCGGGTCATCGGCGCACTGCCGATCGCCATGCAGTTGCACGAAGTCGCGGCACATGGCATCCACATGATCGAGGGTCTGCGGTCGCGCGGGATGACGCGCCACCCTGACCGTCTGCCACGCGGTGAGGCCGCCGTAGGTCTTGGCCAGCAACGTGTCGCGCGTGGACCGCAGCGTGGCGAGTTCCTCGGCAAACCGGGGTGCGGACGGGTTCGCCTCGAGCGCGTCGATCTGCTTCTCGATCTCGACGACGGGCTGCTCGAAGTCCAGCACGTAACTGCCGCTGTAGCCGGCCTTGGCCATGGTCGGGAATGCTAACGCGAGCGACGCGATACCGTGCACGCATGGCCACCTCGCTTGCGGTCGCAGGATTCGGCACCATGGGCGGCGCGATCGTGCGCGGCATGCTCGCAGCCGGGCGCGTGCAGCCGCGCGACGTCGTGGCCTTCGATCCGGATGCAGGCTGCAGCGCCGAGGCGGGTCGCTTGGGCCTGCGCGTCGCGAGCTCGGCGGCGGCCCTCTCGGATGCATCGATGCTGCTCATCGCCGTCAAGCCCCAGCGCTTCGGAGGACTTGCTGGACAGCTGGGTGCCCTTCCCCGGCCCACGCTCGTGATCAGCGTGATGGCCGGAATCACGATGCACGCGATGGCCAGCACCCTCGGCCGTCACGCCCGGATCGCGAGAGTGATGCCCAACACGCCGGCCCGCATCGGTGCCGGCATGTCCACGGTCGCCTTCAGCGACGGCTGCACGACGTCGGACCGAGACGACGTCACGGCCATGTTCGAGACGATCGGACTCGTTCACCGAATCGATGAGTCGCTCATGGATGCTGCCACCGCCGTCTGCGGCAGCGGCCCCGCGTACATCTTCCATCTCGCCGAGCACATGATGCGCGGCGCGCGCGAAGCGGGCTTCGACGCCGGGACGGCCGATCTGCTCGTCCGGCAGACGATCCACGGCGCAGCAGAGCTCCTGCGCCACTCCTCCGACGACCCCGAAGCGCTCCGCCGCGCCGTCACCAGCCCTGCCGGAACGACTGCAGCGGCTCTTGCAGTGCTCGATGCAGCAGGCGCCGGCGAGGCGATGATCCGGGCGATCGTTGCTGCGCGGGATCGTGGCCGCGAGCTCTCCGCGGGCGCGTGAGGCTCGTGCTCAGAAGTCCCGCCTGCGGAAGATCCAGACGCACGACACCAGCACCGCGAACTCGAAGAGCAGGCTCGTGCCGATCGTCCACCAGAGCGACCTGCTGACGGCCTGGCGGTCGATCTCGTCACGGACCTCGCGGTTGCGAACGCGGCTGGATCCGAACACGCCTTCGCCGCGACGCTCGCGCTCGGGTGCTTCGATGCCCGAACGATCCACGAGCAAGCGCTCCAGCAGTTCCAGCGTCTCGCCCGTCTTGGGCAGGGGCGCCATCACCCCCATGAAGCAGTTGTGCACGAGCCGCCACGTGGCATCGTCGTCGGCTTGCGCATCACGCTCCTCGAGCAGGTCCTCGAGGTACGGATCGTTCGGATTCTCGGCTTCGCGCCGCAGGATCTCGCTCTCGTACGAGGCGATCTCCATCGCGCTCGCGGTGCGGCCGAAATTGGTGAGTGCCTCGCCGCTCTGCACGCCGAAGACCAAGAACCAGAACACCATCGTGAGCAGCAGGCTCGCCACCGTGCTGCGCGTGAGCAGGCCGACCAGCGCACAGAAGGCGAAGAGGTAGGAGTAGAAGAGCACCACCAGCGGCACCGCGAGGAAGAGCGAGGGTTCCCAGGAGCCGCCGCGCAGGCCGATCACCAGGAAGCATGCGCCCGTGAACACGAACACCTGCAGCGCGGTGAAGAGCAGACCGGTCATCCACTTCGTCAGGAAGAGCCGTCCGCGACCGATCGGTCGCGAGAGCATCATGTCGATGGCACCGCCCGAGACGAGGTCGGGAATGATGCCCGCGGTGCTCACGAGCGCCAGCACGGTGCTGCCGAGGCCCAGCCACCACTCCACGCCCAAGTTCGTGAAGAGCAGCTTGTAGAACGTGGCAGGCGGAATCACCGTCGAATTGAAGAACGGACTCTCGAAGGTCCAGCCGAACACGCTGATGCCCTCTTCATCCAAGCCGAGCCCAGCGATCGCCGCGACGATGATGCCGGACAGGAGAAGTGACAGCCAGAAGAGCTTGCGCGCATTGAGCTCGCGATAGGCCGCGACGACGATGGCCCACGTCTGGCGCCCGTACGTCCCTTCGGGAAGGTCGTGGCTCATGGCGTGGCCTCCATGGGCGGCGGCGGTGCAGATGGGCGATCGCGCACGGCACCCGGATTGAAGGTGCCACCCGACGATGGATCCGTGACCGCGCGGATGAACAGATCCTCGAGCGATTCACGAACAGGCACGGCGCGCTCGATGATCGCACCGTGCGCGCGGAGACGGTCGATGGCGGGTTGAGCCTCGATCGCGTCGGCAACCTGCAAGGCGATCGTGGTCGAACCGGGCTCCGTGCGCACACTGCCCATCGACGAGGCCCATTCGGGCGCTGCGCCACGCACGCTGATCTCGAAACGCCTGCTCGAGCGAGTGAGGTCGTCGATGGTGCCCTGGGCCCAGACCCGACCCTGCACCATGATCGCCACGCGATCGCTGACCATCTCAATCTCGCTGAGCAGGTGGCTGTTGACGAAGATCGTGCGGCCCTCGCTGCGCAGCCGGACCAGCAGATCGCGGATCTCCTTGCGGCCCACGGGATCCACGCCGTCGGTCGGTTCATCGAGCACCACCAGGCGCGGGTCGTTCACGAGGCTCGCGGCCAGACCCACCCGCTGCTGCATGCCCTTGGAGTACGTGCCGAGCCGACGATCGGCCCAGTCGCGCATGCGCACCAGATCGAGCATGGCTTCCGTCCGCACGCGCCGTTCGACCCGCCGCATGCCGGCCAGGGCACCGAAGAAATCGACGACCTGCCGCCCGGTCAGGTAGGCCGGGAACCGATGGTGCTCAGGCAGATACCCCACGCGCGCGAGCGCACCCTTGTCGCCGAGCGGCTGGCCCAGCAGCGTGCCGCCCCCTGCGGTGGCGCGCACGACCGTCATCATGATCTTGACGATGGTGCTCTTGCCAGCACCGTTGGGGCCGAGCAAACCGAAGATCTCGCCCGCACCGACCGCAAGATCGACGCCACGCAGCGCCTCGATGCGGCCTTTGTAGGTCTTGCGCACGTTGCGCAGGTCAATGACGGAGGCGTCGCTCACAGGTCGGGCAGTCTAGATCAGCCCGCGTCGGCCACGGGGTCCGCACGATCCCGGTACGCGGGATCCATCAACGCGATGCGGGCGGCCCACCAGGACCGCCCGCATCGAACGAAAGGAGAATCGGATGAATCACTCACCGCTGGCCGGTGCGCCCTTCTTGGCGACCGGGGGAAGCGGGTATTGACTCGCGTACTCAGGCTTCAGGAAGAAGTAGTACATCGTGCCCTCGGCGTACTGCGCACCAGCGAGGATCTCGGCGCTCGCACCCACGCCCATGAAGATGTCGGCACGGCCGGGCGCGACGATCGCCCCGCCGGTGTCCTGGTCGCACATGAAGCGGTTGAACGGGACCTGCTGGTTGGCGAAGTTGATCGACTTGGTGTCGACGAGCAGGAAGCCGCCGCGCGGGTAGATCTTCTTGTCGGTGGCGAGCGTGGTGCGCTCGGTGACCTTCACGCCGAGGCTGCCTGCGGGCCAGTTCGAGCCGTCGTACTTCGTGAAGAACACGAAGCAGTTGTTGCGGTTGATGTACTCCATCGCGCGGTCGGGGTTCTTGTCGCACCAGTCGCGCACATTGGGCAGGTTCAAGTCGCGCTCGGTCAGGATCTTCTCATCGAGCAGCGTCTGGCCCAGGCCGACGTACTGGCCATCGGTCTTGCCCGCATAGCCCACGTACATCGTCGAGCCATCCTGCAGCGTGAGCTTGGCGCTGCCGTTGACCTGGATGATGTAGACGTCGAATTCGCTGGGGAGGTAGACCAGCTCCAGGCCCTTCAGCATGCCGCTGGACTGGATCTCGGCGCGGTTGGGCCACGGGGCGACGGTGCCATCGGCCTGCAGGCGGCCCTTGGGCTCGCCGGTGACCGGGTCGGTCACGCAGTCGGTGGGCCGGCGGTAGAGCGGGAAACGGAACGTGCTGTCAGGCGTCAGGCTCGCCTTGAACTCGGGCGCGTAGTATCCCGTGAAGAGCACGGTTCCCTTGTCGTTGTAGCCCACGGTCTGCCAGCAGTCGAACATCTGCTGCATGCGGCCGAGGAACTCCTGCTCGGTGGTCGAGGACTTCAGGAACTCCTTGAACGCCACCACGCTGCCGGCAGCCTGCTCATGGGTCGAGACCTCGTGGAACGGGAAGAACTGCTGGCTGCTGGGCTTCTGGAACCAGCTGATGCTCTGGTCGAGCGCCTGGTCGAGGTAGCCGTCGCGGGCGCCCCAGGCCGTGGCCAGGCTTGGCCACTGGCTCGGGTCGAGCTTGCGCAGGGCGTGGCCCGACGTCAGCTGGCGGTTGTAGTCAGGCTCGGCGACGACATGCTCGCGCTGGCAGCCGGTGAAACCCACGGCGGCAAGCGCCAAGGCAACGAATGAAGCGGTCATTCCACGCATGGATGCATCCTTGCAACGGGGCGGGAGAAGGCGATACGTCTTGGCGATTATCGGCAAATTGCCGGGAACCCATGCACTTTGGCGAAGGAATTGGCGAGAATCTGGCGTCGCTCGACCCCAGCGGGCGACACTCCCCCTCCGTAGGCGCCCGGATCGCGTGCCGGGCCTCCTCGTCCGCGCCGCTATCCTTGGATCATCCCATGACCACCACCCTCGCCATGTTCGGCATCGAAGGCCCCTACTGGATCATCATCCTCGTCGTCGGCCTGCTGCTGTTCGGCCGCCGGCTGCCCGAGATCGGCCGCAACGTCGGCAAGTCGATCGTGGAGTTCAAGAAGGGCCTGAAGGACGCCGGCAACGAAGCCGAGCAGGAAGCCAATCGATCCTCGACGCAGCACCTGCCGGGCTCGCAGCCAACGCAGGGTACGCAGGCGCACTCGACCGAGCAGCACCGCGCCTGAGCGCCAACCTCAACGAACCATGACTGGCACCGCGGCCTCGACGGGCTGCGGCGCTGTCGCATGGATGCGGTGCGAGTCGCGCACGTTGACGCATGCCGCTGTGCGCGGCGCGAGGGGCACAAGCCTGCGCATGCCGCTGCAGGAGCGCGAGTCCTGCACGATGCGGCCCATGCAGGGCGCCCCCGCTTCCTGATAGAACTTCGCGCCCATGGCTCTTCCGATCCTGTCCTTCGTCGCCGGCAACTACAGGAACTTCAACGCGCGCGCCACGCGCGATGCGCTCTTTGCCTACTGGGACCACGTCCAGTCGGGTGGTCGCATGTACTGGGCGATGGCCGGCGCGATGAGCTCGGCGCAGCTGGGCATCAGCTTGGCACCCGCGATCCGCGCTGGCCTGGTGCATGGCCTGTCCGTGACCGGCGCCAACCTCGAGGAATCGCTCTTCCGGCTGGTCGCCCACGACAGCTACAAGGATTTCCCGGAGTACCGCTACTTCACCAAGCAGGACGACACGCGCATCCTCAAGCAGCGCATGCGCCGCGTGACCGACACGAGCATCCCCGAGGACGAGGCGTTCCGCTCGGTCGAGAAGATCCTCGTGCCGATGTGGGAGAAGGCGACCAAGAACGGCGACCGCCGCTTCTGGCACGAGTACTTCTACGAGCTCATCCTGTCGATCCCGAAGTCGAAGTACGAGGGCAACCCCGACGACTGCTGGCTGCTCGCGGCGGCGAAGGCGAAGCTTCCGATGGTCGTGCCCGGCCATGAGGACTCGACCTTCGGCAACATCTTCGCGTCGCACGTGAAGTTCAACGACTGCAGCGCGAGCATCGTCAAGAGCGGCATCGAGTACATGGCGAACCTCTACGACGACTACAAGAAGCTCTCGACCGGGAAGGGCGTCGGCTTCTTCCAGATCGGCGGCGGCATCGCGGGCGACTTCCCGATCTGCGTCGTGCCGAGCATCAAGTACGACCTGCAGGAAAAGGTCCGTCCGTGGGCGTACTTCTGCCAGATCAGCGACTCGACCACGAGCTACGGCTCGTACTCGGGCGCCACGCCCAACGAGAAGATC
>JAGWXC010000310.1 GCA_018970045.1 Planctomycetota bacterium
CTGCGATGTGCTGCGCACGGAGGGCGTGCCTGAGGCGATCTGCGCCTCCCTCGCCGCCATGAGCTGCTACGACGAGGCGCTTTCCTCTGGACGCGAGGCGGTGGCCGTTCGCACGCTGCGTCACGGCGGCGAGACTTGGGGGGTGATCACGCGCACCGTGCCGTGCGGCCCCGACTACACGGGGCGAGCGAATCGTCTTGCGCATCATCTCGTCGTGGCGCCCTCCGAACTTGCCGGGATCGACCCTGCGGCCGTGCTCGGGTCCTTCGCTTTTCGCGACCGATTCGAAGGAGAGCCGAGGTATCTCCGGCACATGCCCGACCTCTCGATGACGGAGTCGGCGCGGGGTGCATGGAGGTCTGCCGGACTCGCAGGCTGGGATGCGATGATCTCGAAGTGGGCGCGCGGGCGTGGCGCTCGCGATCTGGTGGTGCTGCCGTCGGATGCGCCCATGAAGAGCCTGGTTTCCGAACTGCTCGCCTGTCTCGCTGCGCGTGAGAGATGGACCGTGGGCGTGTGCAGCGGCTGCGACGCGCAGACCGCATGGAACGAGGGATGCCAAATTCGCCTGATCGCGACGAAGCCGCATGCAGCGCCCTTGCAATTCGCCGCCTGGCCGGGCGAGCGGCTGCATGACCTTCGGGGCAGGCCCGTGGCATCGATGCCCGAGACGGAAGTCGAGCAGAGCCCGGCGGCCGCATCCGGGGACGCATCGCGTCGATGGGTGTCGCTCGAGCCGGAGTTGGTCGACGACGGCCATGGGGGCCGTCCCGAACCCATCGAGGTGAAGATCGGCGGCATGCCGGATGCGATCGAGATTGGTGCCTTTGGTTCCGTGCCCGAACTCGGAGCCGTGCGCCAGGGCCCGGACACGAGCCGCCCCACATGGGGTATCGTCTGCGCATGGTTCGCTGCAGGCGTCGCGTTCGGCACGCTTCTGGCAATCATCCTTTCCTCCACCGTCCGGCAGGGCTGAACCGACCATGAGCGATCTCGAAAGCGTGCTGGTGCGGATCGAGGCGCTGCTGCGTTCCGAGGGGGCGGTCGATGGGGCCGCTGGCAGCGCGGCAGTGAACGACTACATCGAGCGGGTGGAGCCGATCGCCCTATCACTCGCGCGGTGTGCGGCGTGGGCCCAGCGAGGGCTCTTCGTCGAGGCGGTGTCGGTGTCCGACGATCACCCGAGGCTCGCCGAACTGGGGCGCCGTCTGCTGCAGGGCGAACTCGCGGAACGTGTTGCGAAGCGTCTGAAGCCGCTGGCGCCGAAGGGCCGCGCCATTCCTGTCATCGATCCGTCGTGGCTGGAGGTACTGGACCGCGCCGAAGCGGACATCGAGCGTGAGGGTGGGCTGGTGGAGCGGCATCAGTCGCTTGCCTTGTCGCGCGCGCCCATCGGGCAGCGCATCCGTGCCGTGCGGGCCCTCATCCGTTCGGATCCGGCGAGCGTCGTGTGGCCCGGCGAACTGCGCCGCGTCGAGGATGGGGCGCTCGAGGAACTTCGGGTCGGCCTGCAGCAGGCGACCGATCGCGGCGACGCGGCCGCGGTGCAGCGCATCGCCGGCGAGATTCTGAACGATCAGTGGACAAGATCGGTGCCGGAGGACCTCAAGAAGCAGGTGCGAGCCACGCTCGCCTCGATGCAGGCGCGGCATGCACAGGCGACCTATCGGGAACTCGAGGGGCGCATTCGGGAAGCTTCCTCGAGGGCCGACGAGCACGCGCTTGCCGAACTCGAGGTCGAGTGGGTGTCGGTGCAGCAGCGCACC
>JAGWXC010000070.1 GCA_018970045.1 Planctomycetota bacterium
CGCGGAGCGACCTGGAGCGTGATCGCCGAGCAACTCGGGATGACGGCCTCGGCGGCGCATCGGCGCTACTTCCGCGCCATGCAGCGCCTTGCCGCAGGCGGGTGATGCCGACAGCCGCGCGCGGCCTTGGTCTACGATCCGCGCCCCATGATCTGCGACCCAGCCGAACCCGTCGCTCGCGCCCTGCGCGCGGCGATCGCCGCCGAGTGCGGCATCGATCCAGCGAACGCGGACCCACGCGTGCAGCCTGCCGCCAACCCGGCCTTCGGTGACCTGCAGGCGAACTTCGCGATGGCGCTCGCCAAGCAGTGCGGCCGCAACCCGCGCGATCTGGCGCAGGCGGTGATCGCACGACTTGGCGATGGCCTGTCCGACCGATGCGAGCCACTGCAGGTCGCCGGTCCGGGCTTCATCAACATCACGCTGCGGCCCGCTGCGCTCGGCGCCGCGCTCCAGGCCTTCGATGCACCGAACCTGGGCATCGAGCCCCCTGCCGACACCCACACCTGCGCGGTCGACCTGTGCGGCGTGAACGTGGCCAAGCAGATGCACGTCGGCCACCTGCGCGCCACGATCATCGGCGACACGATCGCGCGCACCTACGAACGCCTGGGCTGGCGCGTCTTCCGCCAGAACCATCTGGGCGACTGGGGCCTGCCGATCGCGATGACGCTCGCCAGCCTGCGTCGGCGCGGCACGGATCTGGCCACGCTCACGCTCGATGACCTCAACGCGGCCTATCGCTCGGCGCAGGCCGAGGGCCGCGACGACGAAGCCGGCCTTGCTGCGGTGCACGCCTGCGGCTGCGGGCCGCACCGCCTGGCCGAGCTCGAGGCCCAGCACGAGGGCGCCTCGGCGGCCATCGCCGATGCGAAGTCCACGCTCGTGCGCCTGCAGTCGGGCGATGCCTCGCTCGTGCGCGACTGGGAGCGCATCATCGAGGTCACCATGCGCGAGGTCTACGCCGCAGCGGATCTCCTCAACGTGCGGCTCGATCCCGCGAGCGAGAAGGGCGAGAGCAGCTTCCGCGACGAGCTCGCGCCGGTCGTCGAGTCGTTCGAGCGCGCGGGCCTGGCGATCATCGACCAGGGTGCGCTGGTCGTGCGCTATCCCGACCGCGAGCGCCCGATGCTCATCCGCAAGTCCGACGGCGCCTTCCTCTACGCGACCACCGACCTTGCGGCGCTGCGTCACCGCATCCAGGGACTGGGCGCCGAACGCGTCATCTACTGCGTCGATGCGCGCCAGCGCGACCACTTCAAGGATGTCTTCGATGCCGTACGCATGATCGGCTGGACCAAGCTCACGCGCCGCCGCGACGGCCGCGACGTCGAGGTCGAGTGCCAGCTCGTGCATGTCCCCTTCGGCACGGTGCTCGGCGCGGACAAGAAGCCGCTCAAGACCCGCAGCGGCGAGAACTTCACGCTCAAGGCGCTGCTCGACGAGGCGATCGACCGCGGCGTGCGTGAAGTGACCGCTCGCGCAGCCGACCCGGCCAGCCCCACGCACGGCATGAGCGCCGACGAACTCCACGCGATCGGCCAGGCGGTCGGCATCGCGGCGGTGAAGTACGCCGACCTCGGCGGCGAGGTCTCGCGCGACTACGTGTTCGACCTCGACCGCATGGTCGCCTTCGAGGGCGACACCGGCCCATACCTGCAGTACGCGCACGCGCGCATCGCGAGCATGCTGGCCAAGGCCGGCGATGCCGCCGCATGGACCGATGCACCGATCGATCCCGCCGCGCCCGAGGAGAAGGCGCTCGGCTTCGCGATCCTGCGCTACCCCGCCGCCGTGCGCAGCGCCGCCGACCAGTGCGCACCGAGCACGATCTGCGCGTACCTCTACGCGCTGGCCAATGCGTTCAACGCCTTCTACCAGGCGTGCCCGGTGCTCAAGTGCGACGATGCACGGGTGCGCGCGAGCCGGCTGCGACTCGCGCACCTCACGCGCCGCACGCTCGCCGACGGGCTCTCGCTCCTGGGGATCAGCGCGCCGTCGCGCATGTGACCCCTGCGCGGTTCAGGTGCCGAAGCACCGATCGCCCGCATCGCCCAGGCCCGGGCAGATGAAGAAGCGCTCGTTGAGGCAGCGATCGAGCGCCGCCGCGTACACGCGCACGTCGGGGTGCGCGGCCTGCATCGCGGCAAGACCCTCGGGCACGACCACCAGGCAGACCACGCTGATGTCGCGCGCGCCGGTGCGCTTGACCTCGTCGACCGCTCGCGCCGCGCTGCCGCCGGTGGCAAGCATCGGATCCACGACGAGCACGGGACCATCCTGCACGTCGGGCGGAAGCCGCAGGTAGTACTCCTCGGGCTGCGCGGTGCGCTCGTCGCGACGGATCCCGATGTGCCCCACGCGCGCCTCGGTGAAGAGCGCGAGGATGCCATCGGTCATGCCGAGCCCTGCGCGCAGCACCGGCACAAGCGTGGGCGCGCACCGCAGCCGCCGCGCGAGCATGCGCTCCATCGGCGTGTGGATCTCGACGGGCTCGGTCTCGAAGCGGCGGCTCACTTCATACGTCATGAGCCCCGCGATTTCCCCGAGCAACCTGCGGAAATCGCTGCTGGGCGTGGTGCGCTCGCGAAGCACGCTGAGCTTGTGCTGGATCAGTGGGTGATCGACGAGCCACAGGTTCGGGTGCTGCGCGTGCGCCTGCATGCGGCGTGTTGTACCCGCGCACCGATAGCATCGCCCGCGCGGCCCGGGCCTTCGTGGGTGGCCGCACCGCCTCCACCGGAACCCGACATGTCGACCATGACCAACGCGCGTGCACCGCAGGCATCACGGCTCTTCACCGCGAGTTGCCTTGCCCTCATCGTGACCGCCATGAGCTTCGCCCTGCGCGGCAGCGCGATGGGTGCCTGGACCGCGGAATTCGGCCTGACCAACGAACAGGCTGGCTGGATCAACAGCACCGCGTTCTGGGGCTTCACGCTCGCGATGGTCTTCGGCGGCCCGCTGTGCGACGCGATCGGCATGGCTGCGATCGCTCGCATCGCGTTCGTGGGCCACCTCGCCGGCATCCTGCTCACGATCTTCGCGTGGGATTCGTGGAGCCTCTTCACCGGCACGCTCCTCTTCGGGATCGCCAATGGTTCGGTCGAGGCGGCCTGCAACCCGCTCATCGCCGCGCTCTATCCCGACAACAAGACCACCAAGCTCAACCACTTCCATGTGTGGTTCCCCGGCGGCATCGTGATCGGGGGGCTCGTCGCCTTCGTGATGGCGAAGGCAGGCCTGGGCTGGAAGGCGCAATTCGCCTCGATGCTCCTGCCGCTCGCTGCGTACGGCGCGCTCTTCGTCGGGCAACCGATGCCGCAGACCGAGCGCGTGGCGATGGGCCTCTCGGGTGGCGCGATGGTGCGCGCGTGCCTCAACCCGGTCTTCCTGCTCATGGTCGTGTGCATGCTCATGACAGCGGCGACGGAGCTCGGGCCGGGCCAGTGGATCCCGAGCATCCTCGAGAACGCTGGTGTGTCCGGCATCCTGGTGCTGGTCTGGATCACGGGCCTGATGGCGATCGGCCGCCAGTTCGCGGGGCCCTTCGTGCATCGGCTGCAGCCGCTGGGCATGCTGCTGGCCAGCGCCGTGCTGAGCGCGGCGGGGCTCTTCCTCATGAGCCGCTCCTCGGGCGGCATGCTGTTCGTGTCGGCCACGGTCTTCGCCTTCGGCGTCTGCTTCTTCTGGCCCACGATGCTCGGCTTCGTGAACGAGCGCTTCCCCGCCACCGGTGCGCTGGGCTTGGCGATCATGGGCGGCGCCGGCATGCTCAGCGCTGGCTTCGTGCTGCCTGTGATCGGGCGCTTCTACGACGACGGCATCGCCGCCCGCCTGCCCGAGGGCGTGAGCGCCGATGCGCTGAAGTCCGCCGCAGCGGGCAGCGAACAGGCTGCGCAGTGGATGTCGATCCAGGCGGGTGCCGGGCTGGATGCGCTCGGCAAGGTTGCTGTGCTGCCCGTGGCGCTGGCGGTGGTGTTCGCGCTGCTTGTCGCGCTTACGCCGCGCAAGCCTGCGGCACACTGACAACCATCACGTGCCAGGGATCCACGGCGTGTCGGCGACACCGCGCTCCTTGTTCGCGCGGCGAGCCATCGCAAAGAAGAGATCGCTCAGCCTGTTGAGGTAGACCAGGATCGCGTCACCCACCGGCTCGGAGTGATTCAGGCTCACGACCAGGCGCTCGGAGCGACGGCAGACCGTGCGCGCCAGGTGCAGGCGAGCAGCCAGTTCGCTGCCACCGGGCATGACGAAGCTGCGGATCGGGTCGTTCCCCGCTTCGACCTCGTCGATCCACCCCTCGGCCTCACGGATGTGCGCGTCGCCGATCCGGACGATCCGCGACTGCTGCTTGGCCCCTTCCGGGGTCGCCAGGTCGGCGCCGATGTCGAAGAGCCGGGACTGGATCTGGCCGAACATGGCCAAGAGCCGCCCATCGAAGCCCTTGCCGGGCTCGCAGCCACTGGCGCACATCCCGACCACCGCGTTCAGCTCGTCGATCGTGCCGTACGCCTCGATCCGGGGGTGATCCTTGGCCACCCGCGCACCGCTGAAGAGGCCCGTCGTGCCATCGTCGCCGGTCTTGGTGTAGAGCTTCATGGGAGGCGTCCTTCGTGATCGAGCCCTGATGGGATTCAGACCCCGAGGCAGGTTATCGATGCTGGTCAGGCCTCGACCCGCGAGTCAGCCGGACCTGCCCGACAAACGAGGATTTTGGCGTAATCCCCCTCGATCTGCCGTATAGTCCCCTTGCGGCTCCGTCATGGTCCTTGCCAGGGTCCATGACGGGTGGGTTCGCAGGTCAGCCGTCCACTTCTCACGACCTGCAGCATCGACGGATCGTCCCACGATCCAACCATGGGTGAACCGAGCGTCATGCACGGTCCACGCATGCGGTGTCCCGACACTACGGCAACGCCGGCCTCGTCGGTCGGTCCAGCAAGGAGCCTCCCTTGAAGCAACGCAACGCATTCACCATCGTCGAACTGCTCGTCGTCGTGGCGATCATCAGCCTGCTGATCGCCATCCTCCTGCCTGCGCTCGGTCGCGCGCGCGATGCCGCGCTCGTCACCCAGAGCCTGGGCAACCTCCGCAACCTCGCTGCAGCCAACGCCACCTACGGCGCTGACTACAGCGACCGTCAGTTCACGCTGGCTGGCGATGACTTCGGCCTCGCTGCCGGCAACTGCGCCACGTACCTCGGCACCATCGGTTGCCCCGGTCAAGCCATCCTCGGCTGGGATGACAACGGTGGCCTCTGGGGCTACTGGCTCGGTGGCGGCCTCTGCCCGCCGAACTACCCCGGCAACTGCGGCAACTGGATCGTGAACTGGCCCAACGAGTGGAACTTCACGAACGGCTTCTTCGGCTACTACCGCCTGCCGAACTGCAAGCCCTTCAACACCTACGTGAACGGTCGTTTCTATGACCGCGCGTTCGTGGCCCCGAAGGACAAGCTCACCATGGAGCGCGCCGAAGAAGGCATGGGCGATCCCGGTGAATTCACCATCCTGCCGCAGCAGCCCGGCCAGGTCGTCTTCTCGACCTACGTTTGGAGCCCCGCTGCGCTCTGGAGCCCCGACGTCATGTCGCGCAACGGCTTCAAGCAGCCCAACACGCTGCCCGGCGCGTGGAAGTGCCCGTCGCAGGGCCAGGCCAAGTACTCGGAACTCAAGACCCGCATGATCGAGTTCTACTGGCTGCAGAATCAGGACGGCGGTCCGACCAACCCGGGCTTCTCGGGCGGTTACACCCCGTGGTACTTCAACCAGGGCAACGCCAGCACGCCGAACGCCATGTTCTACGACGGTCACGTCGCGGGCATCGCCGTCTCGGAAGTCATGGACGCCGACCGCCGCGCTCGCGCGGGCTGGAACGGCGCCGTTGGCGCGCCGCCGGCCACTGGCCGTGGTCTGTGGCACACCGGCACCCCGCTGGGCGCGAACGGCTTCTACCAGCAGCTCTCGTTCGACATGCTGGCCGACACGTCGTTCCACATGCTCACGACCGACGGCATCCTCGGTCGCGACGTGCTCGGCGCGAAGTGATCCGGTGCTCGGGGCCCGCCGCCTGAGTGCATGACCTCAGCTGCCGGGTTCAGAGCAACCTGAAAGCACCTTCCAACGGGCCCCCTCGCGGGGCCCGTTGTGTTTTTGCGCCCCCGAGGCGCCGAAATTGGGTGAATTCGGCCGAAGCACGTCGCCGCGGGCTCGGTGGCGCGTGGCCTCGTGATTATCTTCTCCCGATTCGATGGGAGAACTTCAGATGCCCGCTGCGCGCAACCGTGCTTTCACGATCGTCGAGCTCCTGGTGGTGGTCGCCATCATCAGCCTGCTCATCGCCATTCTGTTGCCGGCACTCGGCCGCGCGCGCGATGCCGCACTGATCACGCAGAGCCTGGCCAACCTGCGCAACCTGGCGGCGGCCAACGCCACCTACGGCGCCGATTACGCCGACCGCCAGTTCACCGCCGCCGGCGATGACTTTGGCGTCGTCCAGGGCAACTGCAACACGTACATCAACACCGTCACGTGTCCGCCGCAGCAGATTGCGGGCTGGGACATGAATGGTGGTCTGTGGGGGTTCTGGCTCGGCGGCGGCATGTGCCCGCCCAACTACCCGGGCAACTGCGGCAACTGGATCATCTACTGGCCCAACGAGTGGGGCTTCACCAACGGCATGTTCGGCTACTGGCGCCTGCCGAACTACAAGGCCTTCAACACCTACGTGAACGGTCGCTACTACGACCCGGTCTTCTGGGCTCCCAAGGATCTGCTCTGGATCGGCCAGGCCACGCCGGGCTTCCAGTATCCGGGCGAGTTCATTCCGCCATCGGCCGTCGGCGGCACGAGCATCCGCAGCACCTACGTCTGGAGCCCGGCGGCATGCTGGAATCCCGATGTGCTGTCGCGCAAGGGATTCAAGCAGCCTTCCTCGCTGCCCGCCGGCTGGAAGTGCCCATCGGCCGGCCAAGCCAAGTACCCGGAACTCAAGACCCGCATGATCGAGCACTCCTGGCTCCAGAACCAGGATGGCGGCGCGGTGAATCCGGGCTTCGCCGGCGGTGCATCGCCATGGCTCTTCAACCAGGGCTATGCGAGCACGCCCAACGCCATGTTCTTCGATGGCCACGTGGCCTCGATCGCGGTCTCCGAAGTGATGGATGCGGACCGGCGCATGCGCGCGAGCTGGGACGGCGCTGCCGGAGCCCCGCCAGCGACCGGCCGGGGCCTCTGGCACACCGGCACGCCGCTCGGGGTGAACGGGTACTACCAGCAGCTTTCGTTCGACATGCTCGCCGACACGAGCTTCCACGTGCTCACGACCGATGGCATCCTCGGTCGCGACATCCTTGGTGCCAAGTAGGATCTCCTGCCGATGGACCACGCCCAACGCAGCGTGCCCGGATCACGGGCCTTCACCATCGTCGAACTCCTGGTGGTCGTGGCGATCATCAGCCTGCTCATCGCGATCCTGCTGCCGGCGCTCGGCCGTGCGCGCGATGCGGCGCTGATCACCCAGAGCCTCGGCAACCTGCGCAACCTCTCGGCCGCCAACGCCACCTATGGCGCTGACTACGCCGACCGTCAGTTCCAGGCCACGCCCGATGACGTGGGTGCGTTCGGCAGCTGCCAGAACTACCTGCAGACGGCATGCCTGCCCGCCGTGATCCTGGGCTGGCAAGGTGCCACGCAGTGGGCCATCTCGGTCGGTCCCGGTCCAGTCGATTGCCCGGGTCTGGTCGGTTGCGACAACTTCTTCCTGCTCGAGCCGGGCACCTTCGAGACCAGCCGCAACCTCTTCGGCGCGTGGCGCGCGCCCGGTGTGCAGGGGTTCTCGAACTACCTGAACGGCCGCTACTACGACAAGGCCTTCTTCGCGCCCAAGGACCTGATCAACCTCGAGCTGGCCGACCCGTACATCAACTCGCCCGACAGCTTCAGCTACGTCGACTCGGTGGGCATCGTGTTCCCCACCTACTGCTTCAGCCCCGCCGCGATGTGGGGCCCCGACGTGCTCTCGCGCAAGGGCTTCCGCGATCCGCGCGTGATGCCGGCCGGCTACCGCGCGCCCGCGGTCGGCCAGGCGGCGTATCCCGAGCTCAAGACCCGCATGATCGAGCACCAGTGGCTGCAGAACCAGGATGGCGGCCCCACGAATCCCGCCTTCGAGGGCGGCTCGCAGCCCTGGATCTTCAACCAAGGCATCAACAGCAACCCGAACGCGCTCTTCTTCGATGGGCACGTCGCATCGATCGCCTGCTCCGAAGTGATGGATGCCGACCGCCGCATGCGCGCGAGCTGGAACGGCGTGGCGGGCGCACCGCCGACCACTGGCCGTGGCCTGTGGCACACCGGCACGCCGTACGGCACCAACGGCTACTACCAGCAGTTCTCGTTCGACATGCTCGTCGACACGAGCTTCCACGTGCTGACGACCGACGGCATCCGCGGCCGCGACATCCTCGGCGCGAAGTGACTGGTCGAAGTGACTGGTCGAAGTGACTGGTCGAAGTGACTGGTCGAAGTGACTAGGTGAAGCGACTGGGTGAAGCGCACGGCGCACTCGCGTCGTCGGTTGCACTCCGTCGCAGCGGCTCACGATGATGGGGATCTGCCCGCAGCTTCGAAGAATGCAGGCGCGCACGAGCCTTGTGGCTTTGCTGCGAAACGCGTGAGCACCACCGCGCCATCAGGTGCGCGCTCGAACATGAGCCGTCATGCACGAAAAAGGCCCCGGCTGGTGCCGGGGCCTGGTCGCTCGCGTGTGATGTCGGACGACTGGCGGGTTGCGCCGATCGGCGGATGCCGATCAGTCATCCCCGATCGACGGAGCCGATCAATAATCCATATCGCCCATGCCGCCGCCCGGACCAGCCGGAGCCTTGGCCTTCTTCTCCTTGATCTCGATGATCGCGCAGTCGGTCGTCAGCAGCAAGCCGCTGATGCTCGCTGCGTTCTGCAGCGCGACGCGCTCCACCTTGGTCGGCACGATGATGCCGGCCTTGACCAGGTCCTGGTACTCGCCCGTCGCGGCGTTGAAGCCGAAGCTGGGCTCGTTCGACTCATCGACCTTCTGCGCGATGATCGAGCCATCGAGGCCGCAGTTGGCCGCGATCTGCTTGATCGGTGCGCTCAGCGCGCGCAGGACGATGTCCACGCCGACCTTCTCATCGCCTTCGAGGCCCTTCTTGAGCTTCTCGAGCGCCTTGCGGGCACGCAGCACGGCGACGCCACCACCGGGGAGGATGCCCTCCTCGACGGCCGCGCGGCACGCGTGGAGCGCGTCCTCGACGCGAGCCTTCTTCTCCTTCATCTCGACCTCGGTCGCCGCGCCCACATTGATCTGGGCGACGCCGCCGGCGAGCTTGGCCAGGCGTTCCTGGAGCTTCTCGCGGTCGTAGTCGGAGCTGGTGGCGTCGATCTGGCCCTTGATCTGCTCGATGCGGCCCTGGATGTCCTTGGTCTTGCCGGCACCTTCGACGATGGTGCAGTTGTCCTTGTCGACGGTGATCTTCTTGGCGCGACCGAGGTCGGTGAGGCTCATGCCCTCGAGCTGGATGCCCAGCTCTTCCATGACGGCGGTGCCGCCGGTGAGGGTGGCGATGTCGCCGAGCATCTCCTTGCGACGGTCACCGAAGCCCGGCGCCTTGACGGCGCAGATCTTCAGCACGCCGCGGAGCTTGTTCACCACGAGGGTGGCCAGCGCTTCGCCGTCGATGTCTTCGGCGACGATGAGCAGGCTCTTGCCGCTCTCGGCGATCTTGCCGAGCACGGGCAGCAGATCCTTGGCCGCCGAGATCTTCTTCTCGTGGATCAGGACGTAGCAGTCCTCGAGCACGCACTCCATGGTCGCCTGGTTGGTGACGAAGTGCGGGCTGAGGTAGCCCTTGTCGAACTGCATGCCCTCGAGGAGCTCGACCTCGGTCTCGAGGCTCTTGCCTTCCTCGACGGTGATGACGCCGTCCTTGCCGACCTTGTCCATGGCTTCGGCGATGATCTTGCCGATGGCCATGTCCTGGTTGGCGCTGCACGAGCCGACCTGGGCGATCTCGGTGCTGTTCTTCACCGGCTTCGACAGGCGCTTGAGTTCATCGACGACGGTGCCGACCGCCTGGTCGATGCCGCGCTTGACCGCGTTGGCGTTGGCGCCTGCGGTGATGTTCTTCAGGCCTTCCTGATAGATCGCCTCGGCGTAGACCGTGGCGGTGGTGGTGCCATCGCCGGCATCCTTGCTCGCCTTGCTGGCGACTTCCTTGACCATCTGGGCGCCCATGTTCTCGTAGGCGTCTTCCAGCTCGATCTCCTTGGCGACCGTGACGCCGTCCTTGGTGACGGTCGGGGCGCCGAAGGACTTCTCGAGGATCACGACGCGGCCCGACGGGCCGAGGGTGACCTTGACGGCCTTCGCGAGCTTCTGCACGCCGCGGAGGATGCGCTCGCGGGCGTCGGTGTCGTATGCGATCTGCTTTGCTGCCATGGTGTGGTTCCTTGCTTGGTTGGGTGTGGTTGGTGCCGGGGCCGCCGTCAGCCGATCTCGATCCACGCGACGCGCTCGGCGTCGAAGACGTAGATGTGCGAGCCGTCAGTGACCTTCACGAGGCCATCGGATTCCTGGGGCACCAGCAGCGCGCGCTTGACGATGCACGGGTGCGAGCCTGCGAACTCGATGCGCAGGTCACGCTGGCCGTTCAGTTCCTTGAGCGCGGTGCGGAGTGCTGTGGAATCCATGGTGGTCCCGGCGTTGGATCAGTCGATGACGCCGAGGATGTCTTCCTCGGTCATGATGAGGAAGGTCTCGGTGTCGATCTTGACTTCGGTGCCGCTGTAGGCGCTGAAGATGACCGTGTCGCCCTTCTTCACGCTGAACGGCATCCAGGTGCCCTTGTCCTTGTTGAGGACTCCGTTGCCGAGGGCGATGACCTTGCCGGTCTTCGGCTTTTCCTTGGCGGTCTCGGGCAGGAAGATGCCGCTGTCGGTCTTGGTCTGGGCTTCCTCGCGCTTGACGAGGATCTTGTCTCCGAGGGGACGAACCTTCATGTGTGAATCTCCTTTGGGTCGTGTGAAACGGAAGGGTGAGCGCGCGCTCACCCGGGGAAAGGCCCA
>JAGWXC010000311.1 GCA_018970045.1 Planctomycetota bacterium
GTCGCCGATCGAGCATGCGATCGAGGCCCATGCCCCAGGCGAGTGCGGCACCGGGCAGCGCGAACGAGACGAACCGCGCATAGATCCAGCTGCCCGAGAGCGGAATGAGGAGCGCGAGCAGGAAGGGGAGCACGATGAGGATGGTGGCGAACCGACCGCGCGCATCCCGGCGCCATGCCTGCACGATGCCGACCGCAGCCAACGCACCGCCCCAGAGGGATGGCCACCACGGCCACGCTCCGCCCCACGTGCCGAGGATCGCCAGACCCTCCTTTGACCACAGTGTGGGCTCGTCGCCATCGAGGGCGGCGAGCTCCGAACGCCGCTCGAGGATCCACGGCAGCATCGGCGCGAGCAGAGCCAGGGTGAACGCTGCCGACAGCACGAGTGCCGTGAGCCAGCGCAGTCCGATGCGCCCCTCGCCGCGCAGCAGGAGCCCCACGGCGATCACGCCGTGCGCGATCGGCACGATGACCGTGGTGAAGTGCGCCCACACGCCGAGCGATGCGGCGATGGCGTAGGCGACCCACCACCACAGCGAACTCCGCTGCGTTCGGTCGCGCTCGATGGCTCGCCACGCCAGGCCGGTCAGCAGCGCGCCGGCGAGCATCATCATGGAGTAGCCGCGAGCCTCCACGCTGCCAACCACGGAGGCCGGAGCGATCGCCATGCCTGTTGCGGCGATCAGTGCACCGCGCACACCCGCCATTGGCCGCGCCATCCACCACGTGGCGAGCACGGTGAGCAGCGCGACGAGCAACGATGGCAGCCTCAGGGTGAGTTCGTTGACCGCACCCAGCGCCGTGAAGGAGCACCACGACAGGAGCGACTGCAGCGGGTGGTTGGCCGGGCTGAACCACGTGGCCACGATGGGACCGGGTCCATGCTGGGCATAGTCCATGAAGGCGGCGATCTCGTCGTACCAGAGGCTCTCGAAGGCGCGATCGACCCGCACGAGCGCTGCAACGAGCAGGATCGCGACGAGCGTGAGCGATTCGCCGCGGCGTGTCGATCCGGCAGGCAACTCGGTTCTCGCTGCAGTGCTGGCCATGACAGCGCTGCGCTGACCGTCGGGTTTGGTCCGAGCATCACCCGACGAAGCGGTGGTCGATGCAGCATCCGCGAGCCGGCGGCCCGTCCTCCACAGCACGATGATCATGCCCGCAGCAAGGAGCAGCGCGCCTGGAACGACCGACTGCGTCCACGCCGCGCTGCGTACGGCCATGGCCGCGCCTCGCTCGCCGAGTGCGGGGTGCGTGAACCATCGCGCGAGCGCCGCAGGATCAAGCACGATGCCGATGGTCGCTCCCACCATGAGCAGTGCGATCGAGAGGCCGATCGCCAGCATGCTGGTCGGAAGACGCCGTGCGGAGCCGTCCATCAAGCCAGTGCCTGAGCCATCCTCGTGCGCCTCGAGCTGCTCGACGGTCGGCTTCACGTCTGCATGACCTCGGCTCGACGGCTTGCGCTTCATCGTCGGACCTCCTGGGAAGGTCGTGCTGCGATGATGGGTTCATCCATCGCACCGGCCTCGGTCCCGACCTCGATCGCGACCACAGGGGCCATGCGCTCGTGGCCGTGGCGTGGGATCCGCAGCATGAGCGGGATGGCTGCGAATCGCAGCGCCGCCGAGGCCCCGAAGACCCACCAGTACGCGGTGATCCCGCCGCCGAGCGCGTCGATCGCCCAGGCGCCCACGAACGAGCCGATGACCGTGACGATCGCGTTGAAGAAGTAGTACGCCGCGTACAT
>JAGWXC010000312.1 GCA_018970045.1 Planctomycetota bacterium
AAGGCGCCCGGCTACGGTGATCGCCGCAAGGCCATGCTCGAGGACATCGCGATCCTCACCGGCGGCACCGCCATCATGAAGGACCTGGGCATCGAGCTCGACAAGATCGAGATCAAGCAGCTCGGCCAGGCCAAGAAGCTCGAGATCACCAGCGAGAACACCACGATCGTCGAGGGTGCAGGCAGCACCAAGGCGATTGAGGGCCGCTGCACGCAGATCCGCGCCGAGATCGAGCGCACCGACAGCGACTACGACCGTGAGAAGCTGCAGGAGCGCCTGGCCAAGCTCGCCGGCGGCGTCGCGCAGATCAAGGTCGGTGCGCACAGCGAGACCGAGCTCAAGGAGAAGAAGAGCCGCATCGAGGACGCGCTGCACGCGACCCGCGCCGCGGTCGCCGAGGGCGTCGTCCCCGGCGGCGGCACGAGCTTCGTGCGCGCCGTGCCGACCCTCAAGAAGCTGCGTGATTCGCTCGAGGGCGACGAGGCGTTCGGCGTCGATGCCGTGCGCGAGGCGCTCGTGGTGCCGCTGCGCACCATCGCCGACAACGCCGGCGAGAAGGGCTCCGTCGTCGTCGCCAAGGTCACCGAGATGAAGGGCACCGAGGGCTTCAACGCCCTCACCCGCACCTACGGCTGCCTCCTCAAGGACGGCGTGCTCACGCCGGCCAAGGTCGACCGCACCGCGCTGCAGAACGCGGCCAGCGTGGCCAGCCTGCTCCTGGTCACCGACTGCATCGTCGTCGAGGCCCCCAAGCCCAAGGACGAAGGCGCCGGCCACGACCACGGCCATGACCACGACCACGGCGGCGGCATGGGCTTCTGAACCCGGCCGTCCATCGCACACGATCCTCACCACCCGAACACCACCGCAAGGAGCACATCATCATGTCCACCGTCCGTCCGCTCGAAGACCGACTCGTCATCAAGCCCCTCGAGGCCGAAACCAAGACCGCCAGTGGCCTCTTCCTTCCCGAGAGCGCCAAGGAGCGCCCCATGCAGGGCAAGGTCGTCTCGATCGGCCCCGGCAAGCTGCTCGACTCCGGCGAGCGCATGCAGCCCGGCGTCAAGAAGGGCGACACCGTCCTCTTCGGCAAGTACTCCGGGACCGAAGTCGAGATCAAGAACGTCAAGCACCTGATCATCCGCGAGAGCGAATTGCTCGGCGTGATCGAAGGCTGAACCAGCCGCAACCCAAAGGAATCCAGACATGGCACAGAAGCAGATGAAGTTCTCCTCGGCCGCGCACGCCGAACTCAAGCTGGGTGTCGATGCGATCGCCCAGGCCGTCGCCGTCACCATGGGCCCCACTGGCCGCAACGTGGTGATCCAGAAGTCCTTCGGCAACCCGCACGTCACCAAGGACGGCGTGAGCGTGGCCAAGGAAGTCGACCTGCCGGGCCCCTTCCAGAACATGGGCGCCAAGCTCGTGCAGCAGGTCGCCAAGAAGACCGCAGACGTCGCGGGTGACGGCACCACCGCCGCCACCGTGCTGACCGCCGCGATCTTCAACGGCGGCCTCAAGTTCATCGCCAGCGGCGCCAACGCCGTGGCCGTCCAGCGCGGCATCAACGCTGCCGCCCGCGCCGCCGCGGATGCAATCACCGGCTCCGCCCAGAAGGTGCGCGGCAAGGCCGACCTGCAGAAGGTCGCCACCGTGAGCGCCAATCACGACACCGAGATCGGCGCGCTGATCGCCGAGGCAATCGACAAGGTCGGTGCCGAAGGCGTCGTCGAGGTCGAGGAA
>JAGWXC010000071.1 GCA_018970045.1 Planctomycetota bacterium
TCGTGCGTCTGCGGGATCGTGGTCGGCCGGATCATCTTGTTCTTGACCCGGTTGCGCAGTTCGCGCTCGTCCATGTCCAGGTGCACCCAGCGCAGCACGTTCTCCATGCCGGCCTCGGCGCAGACGTTGCTGATCGAGTAGCTCATGCCCAGGTTGGCGCTCACCGTGCGGTTGAACGAGCCGTCGAAGACGCTGAAGACGTCAGTCGTCGCGCCACCGATGTCCACGCCGACCACATTGATGCCGCGCCCCTTGGCGATCGCCTGCAGGATGTCGCCGACCGCGCCCGGGGTCGGCATGATGGGCGCATCGGCCCACGCGATGAGCCGGTCGTAGCCGGGTGCGTGCGCCATGACGTGCTCGAGGAAGACATCATGGATCGTCTCGCGCGCCGGGCCGAGGTGCTCGCGCTCGAGCGTCGGGCGCAGATTGTCGACGATCTTCAGGTCGAAGCCCCCGCCCGCGAACGTGCGCTCGATGGCCGGCCGAGCATCTCGGTTGCCGGCGAAGATGATCGGCAGGCTGTACTCGCCGCCGAAGCGCGGCCGCGGCTTCGCGGGTGCGATCAGTTCCGCGAGCTCGGTCACCTTCTTCGTGTCGCCGCCGTCGGTGCCACCGGAGATGAGCACCATGTCGGGCCGCAGCTCGCGAATCCGCTGCACCTGCTCGTGCGGACGGCGGCGGTCGTTGCTCGCGATCGTGTCCATGACGATCGCGCCCGCACCGAGCGCCGCGCGCTTGGCGCTCTCCGCGGTCATTTCCTTCACGACGCCCGCAACCATCATCTGCAGGCCGCCGCCGGCGCTGCTCGTCGAGATGTACACGTCGCATCCTTCGGCCGCCTCGGGCGACGTGCGCCGCAGGATCGTGCCGTCATCGTTCACGAGCCGGCGGCCGCTGAGTTCCTGGAGCTCGGTCACGGCATTGGTCACGCCGAGCGTGACATCGGCGAAGGGCGCCTCGACCGTGGTCGGCGCCTCAGCGCGGTGCGTCTGGCGATAGACGCCCTCCACGCACTCGATCATGATCGCCTTCGTGGTGGTGCTGCCGCAGTCGGTGGCGACCACGACCTTGATGCGACTGGGGTCCTTCTGCATGGAAGCCGAAGGCTACGGATTCGGGCGAGGGCTGCAAGCCGCTTCGAGATCAATCCCCACCGGATTGCGGCTGATTCCCAGCCTTGGCGCGGGCTTCGATCACCAGGCAGATCGCGTCGACGCTGCCTCGGCGCTCCAGGAGCGTCGCGAGCGTGCCGAACGCCGAAGGATCCGTCACGGCTGACACGAAGGGCGTGAGGGCATGCATCGCATTCGCCCCGATGGCGTTGAGGGGTCGGCACGACTCGAGGGCGAGCAACGCAGGCGCCACCATGCCCCGCCGCACGATCTCCTCGGCGATCCGATCCACGACCGCCGCTTCGGCATCGGTCAGCGTGGCCGGACCCGGAGCTTCAACCGCAAAGGCATGCCGAAGCGCCTCACGCCAAGTGCGCTTGGCATCGCTCATGGCTCAACGCTTCCACGCGCGGTGCGCGAGCCGAGCCACCATCCATGCCAGGCGTCGAGCGCCTGCTGCACGCGCGCGCGATCTGACGCGGGCACTCCATCGGCATGGAAGGAGATCGCTCCGCGACCGGCCGTTCGAGCGAACGTGGTTCCGGAACGCTGCACCGTGAACCGTTCCACGGTCGACCACGAGAGGCTACGCCGCCGGAACGGTCCTGCACGGACGATCCCCTGGCCATCGATGCTGCAGCGGCACCCGGCCCAGCCTTCCGCGGTCACCGCCGCGAGACCCACCGCCGCGAGCGCGCCCACGAACCACTCCCTCGCCGCGAGGCCGACCGCGATCGCCAGCGCCACGACCACCAAGGCGAGCAGCACGCGACGGCCGGGGCGCTCCCGCGCGAGGCACTCGGTCCACTGGATCGCTTCAGGCGCCTGCACGCCGCGATCCTACGATCCAACAATGGCCAGCACCGTCCTCGACGTCAACGCAGCCGAGATCGAGACCACCCGCGAGTGGGCCCGCTGGGCCGATGCCCACGATCCGCTGGCGCCACTGCGCGATCGATTCGAGCTGCCGCGCGGTGCCGACGGTGCACCGCTCGTGTACTTCCAGGGCAATTCGCTCGGACCGATGGCACGGCGCACCCGCGAGCTCGTGCACGAGGTCATGGACCAGTGGGGTTCGCGCGGGCACTACGCGCGCATCGAGGGCGCCCGACCCTGGATGGACTATCACGCGCACGCACGCCGCACGCTGGCCGCACTCACCGGCGCGCGCGAGCACGAGGTGGTGGCCATGGCGGGCCTCACTGAAACGCTGCACCTGCTGATGGCCTCGTTCTGGCGCCCGCACGCCGGCCGGGATCGCATCATCATGGAGTCCACCGCCTTTCCGAGCGACCGTTACGCCGTGCGCAGCCATGTGCAGGCACGCGGACTCGACCCCGATGCCTGCATCATCGAGGTACCGCCCCGCGCCGATGGCCTGCTGCATGCTGAGGACTTCGCGCGCGCCTGCCTCGAGGCCGGCGATCGTGCGGGCCTGCTGCTCGTGGGCGGCGTGAACTATGCAACGGGCCAGCTGCTGGACCTTGGTGCCTTGGTCCACGCAGCGCACGCTGTGGGCGCCTTCGCCTGCTTCGATCTTGCGCACGCCATGGGGAACGTGCCGCTGGCGCTCCATGACCTTGGCGCCGATGCCGCAGCATGGTGCGGCTACAAGTACCTCAACGGTGGGCAAGGCGCGACGGCGGGGCTCTACATCCATGAGCGCCACGGACTCGACCCGTCGACGCCGCGCTTCGCAGGCTGGTGGGGCGTTCCGCTCGCCACGCGCATGGGGATGGAGCGCGACTTCATCGCGACGCCTGGTGCCGATGGCTGGCAGGTCAGCGGACCAAGCGTGATCGGCATGGCGCCGCTCCTGGCGAGCCTTGAACTGTTCGACGCAGCGGGCTTCGATCGCCTGCGCGCCAAGTCACTGCGGCTCACCGCCTTCCTCGAGATGCTCCTGCGCGAGCGCGTGCCCGAAGCGCGCGTGCTCACGCCGGCAGCGACGCACGAGCGTGGCGCGCAGCTCTCGATCCAGCTCGACGAGCGCTGCATGGAACGGCACGCGAAGCTCCTGCCGGCGGGCATCGCGTGCGACACGCGAAAGCCCAATGTGATCCGTGCCGCACCCGCCCCGCTCTTCAACACGTTCGACGAAGTCTGGCGATTCGTGGACGCGCTCGCCGGAACGCGCTGAGCGGGGCTCGCGCTCGTTTCGCTTGACGAACCTGTCGACATCCGAACGACCGCTTCAGTCGCCCGTTTCCGTGCTGGCCTGTGCCTGCTGCGGTGCCTTGCGCTCGGCGGTGAGCATGAGCACCGCGCCGCCCACGGCGACGAAACCGCCCAGCCACTGGAATCCCGTGAGTCGCTCCTCGAACACGAAGGCACTCGCCGCGCTCACCAGGAACGGTTGCAGCTGCAGCACGCCGCTCGTCACGGCCACGCCCAGCCGTGCGATCGCGACGTAGTAGAAGACGTGCCCTGCCGCGATGCCGGCCACCGCGCTGATCGCCAGGAAGACGAGCTCACGCGAGCCGAGCGACGGCACGTAGGCACCGCCCTCGCGGCCGAAGGCGAGCATCAGCGCGATCAGGCCGATGGCCGTGAGCTGGCAGATGACCGCGAAGGCAAGCACCGGGTGGTACGGCGCCATGAAGCGCCGCACGCTGAGGCCGTAGCACGCGTAGCCCAGCCCCGAGCAGACCGCCATGAGCACGCCGGATCCGTTGGCGCCGCCGAGCGAGAACTCACCGCCGAAGAGCACGGGCAGCAGTCCCGTGATGAGCAGCCCGAATCCCACGAGGTATCGCACGGTGCGCATCACCGCACGCTCGGCGGGAAAGAGGAACCACGCACCCAAGGCCACGAAGATGAGCTGGCTCCTGAGGCCGAAGGTCACGATGCCCGGCGTGGCCATCCCGAACGCCGCGGTGAAGCAGGCCTGGCCCGCGACGTTGGCGATGCTCGGCACGATGGCAGCCTTCCAGATCCCCTTCGGCATGCGCCCACGCCATGCATGCCACAGCACATACGGCAGCCAGAGCACCGCGCTCGCGCCGTAGCGCCAGCCGTTGTTGCTCCAGAAGTCCACGCCCCGCCCGGCAAGGTCGCGCAAGAGGAGCGGCACCGTGCTCCAGCCCAGGAGCGCCGCGAGTGCGTTGACCGAACCGATGCGGCGGCTGCGCGCGAGGTCCTCGTGCGATGCAGCGGCGTTGTCGGGTGCCACGGCCATCGATCACATCTGCACGAGCCTGCCGCCGTCGACGGGCAGGTTCACGCCGTTCACGTAGCTCGCCGCCGGCGAGCAGAGAAAGAGGACGGCCGCCGCGATCTCATCCGGTTCGGCGATCCGCGCTGCGGGGATCGTGGCGATCGCCTCGCGCTCGATGTCCTCGACCTCGACGCCGCCGCGACGCGCCTTGCCCTCGAAGAGCGAAGCGAGCCGCCCCGTGCGCGTGAACCCCGGCATCACGTTGTTCGCCGTGATTCCGAACCGACCAAGCTCATGCGCCAGCGTGCGCACCCAGTTGGCCACCGCCGCGCGCACGACGTTCGACACGCCAAGCCCACGCAGCGGCGTCGCCACGCTCGTGCTGGTGATCGACACCAGCCGGCCGTACCCGGCGGCGCGCATGCCGGGGGCGCACGCCTGCATGATCGCCTGGCCCGTGGCCACGTGCTGCGTGAGTGCCGCCGTGAACTGGGCGGGATCGGCATCGATCGCAAAGCCTGCGGCCGGGCCGCCGGTGTTGTGCACGACCACCTGCACCGGATCACGCGCAGCGAGTGCATCGACCGATCGCTGCACGGCCTGCCAGTCGGCGTGGTCCACGAGCAGCGTCGCATGCCCCGGACCGATCGCAGCCAGTTCGGCAGCGACCTTCGCCAGTCCTTCGTCGTTGCGCCCAGTGATCGTCACGCGGGCGCCGGCGCGGGCCAGGGCGAGCGCACACGCACGGCCGATCCCTTGCGTCGCTCCGCCGATCAAGGCATGACGGCCATCGAGCCTGAACCAGTCGCGCTGCTCGTGCATCGATGGAGTGTAGGTGGCGCGGGGCGCCGCACGCGCCGCCGCAGCCGCCGATCATCGGACCGGGAACGATCGATACGAGACTCCCGCCTCGGCGAAGAGATCGACGGCCTTGCGGATCGACTCCGACCAAGGCTCATTGCCATGATCGACCGCAAAGGTGACGACTTCGGCGAGGCCAGCCTGGATGATCGCCAGCGAGCACTGCACGCACGGGCTGAAGCTCGAGTAGATCGTGCAGCCCACCGGGCTCACCCCGTTGCGGGCGCACTGCACGATCGCATTCATCTCGGCATGGCAGATGAGGTCGTACTTCACCGGTCGCTCGAGCCGCTCGGGCCGGTCGGCCACGCCGCGCGGCAAGCCGTTGAAGCCCGTCGACAGGATCTGCTTGGATGGGCTCACGATGACGGCACCGACCTGGCGCGATGGATCCTTGCTCCATCCAGCGATGGTGCGGCTCAGATCAAGGAAGCGCTGGTGCCAGTGGTCATTCATCGGGATCGGCCTTGGGCGCATCCTCGCCGGGATTGCCTGCCGCGTCCACCGCGCGCAGCGTCAGTCGGCCGACCACCAGATCGGCTGCACCAGGCCGCCCGACCCAGACCACCACGGGCCCGCGCTCAAGGACCTCGATGCGCCCCGCAGGAAAGGTCGCGAGCTTCATGCGCCCGGTCACGCGTTCCTTGGGTGGCTGCGTCGCGGTGATCCTCACGCGCTTGGACCGATCGGTTTGGTCGGCAGGCTGATCCGGCGCGCCATCCTCGCCGTGGTGCGCATCCGGCGCTGACGGAGCCTCGTACCCGACATCGATGGTGGCGAAGCGCTGCGCCTCACCCACGAGTCCCGCCTCGATGAACACGTCATAGGCACCAGGGTCGAGCTCGGCCACCCAGGCGCAGCGCGCCAGTGGATCGGTCCATCCCTCGATCACGCCCGGATCGACGCGCTGGTCGAAGGCATAGATGAGCGATGAGCCCTCGAGTTCCGCCAGGGCAGGATGTCCGATCCAGCGTGCACCGCTCTGCTGCATCGGTGGCCACAGGTCGATCGGTGCGACCGTTGGCAGCGTGGTCCCGGCCTTCGCGGCCTCGATCCAACCATCCAGCAGCGGCCTCACGCGCGAAGCAGGCAAGGCATACGTCGCCGTGCGATCGGGCCGCGCGATGTTGATGCCGATCGCGCGGCCATCCAGCCCCAGGAGCGGCCCACCCATGCGCATGCACGGCAACGGCGTGTCGTGCTGCACCACGCCACCGAAGCCGCTCGCCCGACGGCTCGCCGGAAAGAGCGCCGTGCTCTGCATGATGCGTCGATCATCCGGTCGAACGGTCACCCGAGTCAGGAGCGACATGGGCGCACCATCGCGTTCGATCTCGATCAGGAGCAGTTCGCCACCACCGTAGGCGCGCACGATGCGACCGATGTCACCCTGGGCCGAGACCGACTGCCCAGCCAAGCGCAGCACACGATCGCCGGCGCGCAACCCCGCGACCCACGCCGGTGAGCCGATCGTGGCTTCGATCACCTTGAGCCCCGGCCCATCGGGCGTGCCTTGCTCCATGCGGATCCCCAGAAAGCCAGACAGGCCATCGACGGCGTTCTCGCGCAAGCCATCCAGACCCGTGATGCCCCATGACTCACCATTCCACTGCGACGAGGCACTCACGACGATCGTGCCGGACGGCGGGATCGCATCGTCAGCCCACTCGATCGGCACCAGGTCATCGCCATCGACCTTGAGCACGACGAGGTCGAGATCGCGGTCGCGCATCACACGGCGCGCCCGCACGGCCGTGCCCACCGGCAGCGTGACCTCGACGGCATCGCTCGATCGTCCGATGTCGCTGTCCTTGGCCAGGAGCACGCCCGACGCATCGATCACCGTGGCCATGCCGACGGGGCGATGATCGACCATCACTTGGCAGACGGACTGCAACCACGGTGTGGTCACGTCGCCCATGATCGCGCGCACGCCGGGCGCACCACGACCCGCATCGCCGGTCGGCTCGAACTCGCCACGCTCGCCGGCCCACATCGCTTGCAGCTCGGCCGGATCCATCGTGCGACCGCCGGTCACGGCGCTGGCCTTGAGGTCAGCCAGCCGCGATGCCGCGAAGTCGCTCGTGCACATCGAGCCCAGCGTGGGCTCGCCGCTGGTCGTGCTCACGATCCCGACGAGCCTGCCCTGCAGGTCGAAGACGCCGCCGCCGGAATCGCCACCCGACATCGGTGCATCGAGATCGATGGCATGGTCGCGCTGATGGACCACGCGACCGATGCGCATGACAGCGGCGCGATCCTTCATGAAGCCATGCGTGTGGCCGAAGGGTGCGAGCCAGTCGCCCTCGACGAGCCGTGCCGATGGCCCAAGGCGCGCCGCAACGATCCCCTCGACGGGATCGAACTTCACGAGGCCGCAGTCCTTGTTCCCCTCGCAGTGCAGGCCTGCTGTCGTGCCGGGAATCGTGCGACCATCAGGCAGCTCGATCTCCACGGCCTGCCCCGGCTTCTCGAAGCAATGCCCGGCGGTCAGGATCCAACCTTCCTCGGCATCGATGATCGTGCCGCTGCATGAACCACCGCCACCGAGCTCGGTGACCTGGATCGCCACCTGCGTCGGCCGAGCCGCACGCGAGAGCGCCTGCAGGCGGGCCTCAAGCAGCTGCAGATCCTGCACGCGTTCGGGTGCGCGAAGATCGGGATCCCCGGCTCGGGCAACCGAAACGTGAACTGCAGTGGAAAGGACCAGCACCGCCAGCGTCGCAGGCGGCACCCGGAGCAGGCTGCGCGTCAGCGCTCCCACGACCCCTGCGAGGATTCGCTCGATCCCCAGCCGCGGGTGTCCAGGCGAACGCCATCAGGCTGTGCGGCGAAGAGCGTGCGCAGGTCCTCGAGCCGCTGCGCCACGAGTTGCATGGAGGCCGGGCGGTCGGCCGGGCTCACCTGCACGCACTCGAGGATCAGGTCGGACAGCATCGGGTGGATCGACTTGTTGCGGGCCGCCGGCGGCACCGGCGGCTTGACCGCCACCGGCGTGAACTCGCCGCCGAGCGCCTTCGGGTCGGCCTTCGACGGGATCGCCGTGGGAATCGTGTCGCCCACGAGCACCCAGTACATGGTGGCGCCGAGGTTGTAGATGTCCGTCTGGCCGTTGACTTCCTGCCGGTGCGCCTGCTCAGGCGCGAGGTAGCCGGGCGTGCCCTGGATGCGCTTCTTGACGGTGCCCATCGCACACGCCTGGCCGAGGTCGATGATCTTGACCGTGCCGCCGTCGGCGATCATCACGTTGATCGGCTTCATGTCGGCATGGCAGAAGCCCTTGTCGTGCATGTGCGCCAGGCCCCGAGCGATCTGCGCGAAGATGCCCGCCGCCTCGACCATGGTCTTGGGCAGCGCCTTGTCGAGCGTGGGGGCGTCGAGCAGCTCCATCGTGAGCGCGATCTCGACCACCTTGAAGAACTTCTTGGTCCGGTGGATCTTGTGGAGCGCGCGGATGTTGGGGTGCGAGAGCTTGCTGCCGATCTCGTACTCCAACTCGACCTGGTCCAGGTAGCGCTGGTCCTTGTCGGTGTTCTTGACCACGTGCTTCAGCGCGTAGATCTGCTTGTCGGCAGGATCCTGCACGGCGAACACCATGCTGGCCGCGCCCGTGCCGAGCGGGGCGATCACCTTGAAGCCGAAGATGTCCTTGACAGCGAGGGAAGACATTGCGAACCATTGCCGCCAGACGCCGCGACGGGACAGACGCCCACGCGCATATGGCCCGGAGAGAAGTGAGCGGGAAGTGTAAGGATCGAGCGCGTTCGGCTCAAGCCGAACCGTGGATCAGCGGCGCAGCTGGGCTTCGAAGTCAGCCTGACGGAAGAACTGGCCAGGATTGGCCGTTCCATCCACATCACCCCGCAGGAGGACGCGGTCGGCCGGGATCGAGAACCGGTCCTGCAGGGCGCGGACCAGGGTCACCAATTCCTGCATCTGGAGGTCCGTGAAGGCGCGGCGGTTGCCGTTGCCCACCAGGCAGATCGAGATCGTGGTCGCACTCGCACGCTCGGCCGACTTGGCCAGCGTGGCCGGGTCGTTCGCCGCACGGAGCAGGCCCCCGGGTGCGGTTGGACGGATGTGGCGGCACATCTCCTGCCGATCCCACGCCGGGCTCACGTGCACGCTGCCGTCAGCCATGCCCTGCCCGTTCCCGATGATGAAGTGGAAGCTCGCTCCGCCGGTCTGGCGGCTGAGGAGGTCCGGATCACCGCCAGCGGTGCCCGACCCATGGATGACGATCCCCTTCCACGCGGCCGCAGCGGCCTGCCGGGGTTCGACCGGGCCGACAGTGCCACCGATCCGCACCGGGTTGACGGCCATGGTCATGGGCGGGGCGCCCGTGTCACCGAGCATGAGCAGCCCGGCCGTCAGCGTCATCGCCGCGATGAACACCGACCACACGATGCGGGTGCGACGGGTCGAGGCGCTTGGCTTGGTGGGCGAGTACGACATGGTGCGTGGCTCTCACGATTCATCGGCCACGATTCGTCTGATCTGCAACGATTGTTCGAGATGGGCCCATGACCCCTTGACAGCCCGCGGGTGGGCTCACGATTCAGGGCTGAGGCGGGCACGCAGCGCGGGCTGCGGCACGCCGTATTCGTCCGGCAATTCCTTGGGCGAGAAGCCATCGCGCAACCGGTCGTAGCGGTCGTACTGGTTGTAGGGCTCGTCGGGGTTGAAGAGCACGCGCTGGCAGCCGCCGACGCAGGCGAGCACCGCCGCCGCCAGCAGCACCCGAAGCACCATGGATCGTGTCGGCGTGTCCATCCGGTTCATGCTAATGGTGGTTGGTGAGGGCGGCGGCACGATCACCTGCCCAACTGGATCGGCTGCGCCGCCGTGTGGCCCACCGCCTCGATCCGGGCCTTGGTGAGCGCGTCTTCGTACACCACCAGCACACTCAACGGACCCTGGCAGGCCGCCCCCGCGACCAGGGGAATCTCGAAGGAGTAGTACGTGCCCATGACCCCCCCGCGGTACGACTCCCGCACCTGGAGGGGGCTGGCGAAACTCTCGGCCAGAAGCGGTTGCGTTCCCGCGGGCGCCGTGAGGGAGAAGACCCTGAACCCCATCGTGCCCACCGCCTGCGTGAATCGGCCGCGTCCATCGTGGGTTTCCACGCGGACGACTACCCAGCACCCATCGGGTCGCTGCTCCAGCACCGGGGCGGGGTTGAGCACCAGGGTCGTCACCGTCGGCAGGGCCTTGATCGCCTCGGGCGAGAAGCTCCCGGCCGCCATCGCCGAGGCCAGCTTGTTCTGCAGTTCCTGGTTCTCGCGCTCCAAGGCCTGCGAGCGATCGACGGCTGCCTGCATGTCACGGCGCAGCGCATCGTTGGGCGATGGCGACACGACCGTGGCGGAGCATCCGCCAAGGATCACGAGGGCAGGGATCACGAGGGCAAGCAGCGGGGATTGGTTCATGATTCGTCGTCCTGTGCCGCGGCGAGGCTGACATCGAAGGCCAGCTGCTCGAGCGCCACGCTGAAGTCCACGTTGCGCACGCAGATGGCGGCCGGAACATCAAGCCGGCACGGGGTGAAGTTGAGGATGCCGCGGATCCGAGCATCGACGAGCATCGCTGCGACCACGGGAGCCGCATCGGCCGGCACGGCCACGATGCCGATCTCTGCCTTGAGCGAAGCCACTCCGCGCACCAGATCCTCGATCGGGCGCACCTTGTGGCCGGCGATGGTCGTGCCGACGATCTCGCGCGAGCGGTCGAAGACCGCCTTGATCTCGAACCCATCCTCCTCGAACCGACGGTACGAGAGCAGGG
>JAGWXC010000313.1 GCA_018970045.1 Planctomycetota bacterium
TTCTTCCTCGCTGCCGCGGCAGCGAGCGTGCCGGCGGTTTCGGTGGCCTCGGTACGGCGTCGTGCCGAGGGCGCCTGCGTGGAGCGCCCCGAAGGCGCGGCGGAAACGATCATCTCCGGAGCGCGCGTCCACACCATGGATCCGGCCCTGCCGCGCGCGGAGGCCATCGCGCTGCGGGCCGGGCGCATCCTCGCGGTGGGGAGCGCGGACTACGTCGCGCAGTTTGCAGGCAGGGGCACGGTGCGCATCGACGCACGTGGCCAGACGCTGCTTCCCGGCTTCATCGATGCGCACAGCCACCCGCTGCTGCAGAGTGTCGCGACGGGCGTGGACGTGGGATTGCCATCGATCAGGGACGTGCAGGCGGCGCTCGCCGCCAAGGCGGCGGCGACACCGCCAGGGCACTGGGTGATCGGCATCATGTACGACGACACCAAATTCCGCGAAGGCCGTGCCATCACGCGGCGTGATCTCGATGCCGCCGTGCCGGCGCATCCGGTGATCGTGCGCCACCGCGGCGGGCATACGGCGGTGGTGAATTCGCGCGCCTTCGAACTCGCCGGCGTGGGGCCGCAGACGCCCGATCCCACCGGCGGCAAGTATTTCCGCGAGAACGGCGAACTCACCGGCAAGGTGGCCGAGCTTGCCGTCGAGGTGTTCGAGGCGGTCGGCACGTGGCCGGTGGAGGATCGCGCCACGCGGGCGAGGTCCGCAGCACTCATCTCCCGCAAGATGGCGGCAAGCGGGTTGACCTCCACCACCGACTCGATCACCGAGCGCGACAGCTTCATCGCCTATCAGGACGCGCGCGATGCGGGCGAGTTGTGCTTCCGCATCAGCGTGATGCCGAATGGCCGCAAGGAGATCTTCACGGGCATGAAGATGGCCGGCCTGCGCTCTGGCTTTGGTGACGAGGTGATCCGCATCGGCGCGGTGAAATACACCGCCGACGGCTCGGCATCCGAACGCACCATGCGCATGAGCACGCCCTTCGCCGGCCGGCCGGATGACTACGGCATCCTCACCATGGACCAGCAGCAGATCGATGCCGCGGTGGACGACGCGCTCGCCAACGGCTTTCGCATCGGCATCCACGCGAACGGTGACGTGACCATCGGCATGGTGCTCGATGCCTACGAACGGGCGCTGAAAGGCTGGACCGGCCCCAACCCGCGCCTGCGCATCGAGCACTGCTCGCTGGTGAACCCCGCGCTCCTCGCACGCATCAAGGCGCTCGGTGTGATCCCTGCGCCGTTCTACACCTACGCCTACTACCACGGCGAAAAGTGGTCCGAGTACGGGCCCGAAAAAATGGAGCACATGTTCGCGCATCGGAGCTTCCTCGACGCGGGGATCATGGTGGCGCCGGCCTCGGATTTCACGCCCGGTCCCTACGAGCCGATGATGGCGCTGCGGAGCCTCGTCACGCGCAAGGACCGTGCAGGGCGCGTGTGGGGCCCCTCGCAGCGCATCTCGATCGAAGAGGCGCTGCGCGTCTGCACCGTCAACGGCGCGTACGCCTCGTTCGAAGAGAGCCTCAAGGGCACCCTCACGCCCGGCAAGCTCGCGGATTGCGTTCTGCTTGCAGAAGATCCGCACGAGGTGGATCCCGATCACCTCGTGGACGTGAAGGTGCTGCGCACGGTGCTCGGCGGCAGGACCGTGCATGAGGCCTGAGTGACATCGGAGTACCCGTGGGAGCGGGCCATGCCCGCGACAAGCTCCCA
>JAGWXC010000314.1 GCA_018970045.1 Planctomycetota bacterium
CCGCCGGTCTGCAAGATCATGGACTTCGGCAAGTTCAAGTACGAGCAGGCGAAGACCGAGAAGAAGAACCGCCAGAATTCCAAGGGCGGCGAACTCAAGGAAGTCCGGCTCGGCCGCAGCATGAAGATCGGCGTCCACGACGTCGAGCTGCGCGTGCGCCAGGCCCGCGCGTTCCTCATCGAAGGCAACAAGGTCCAGATCGTGCAGAGCTTCCGCGGGGCGCGCGAGCTTGCCCACCGCGAGATCGGCGACCAGCTGATCAAGCAGGTCATCGATGCGCTGCTCGATGTCGCCCGCCTGGACATGGCCCCGCGCATGGCCGGTCGCCGCCAGTCGGCAATCCTCTCGCCCGACCGCACCAAGATCGACACGTACAAGCGCAAGATGGCTGCCGAGGGCAAGAAGATCGAAGGCTCGAAGGAACTGCCTCCGCAGGAGCCCGAAGCCGCCGACGATGACGGCGACCAGGCCGAGTGATCCCCGGCCCTGCAGCCGCAGGCCGCACACCGACCGCGCCCGACGGGCGCGGTTTTTTCATGCAGGCGCTTGCATAGTATGCAGTCCGCTGTATAATCATCCACTTCCCATGGCTGCCACCAAGGTCCAACGCCACCGTGCCATCGCCCGCCTGATTGCCGGCGCCGAGCTGCACAGCCAGCACGAATTGCAGCGTGAACTCGCCGCCCAGGGCATCCGAACCACGCAAGCCACGCTCTCGCGCGACCTTGCGGAGCTCGGCGTGCTCAAAGGCGCTGGCGGGTACCGGCTGCAGGATGGCGCGCCTGAGCCGTCGGTTGATGCGCTCGATGCGCTTGCGCGCAGGCTGCTGGCCGGCGTGGAGCAGGCCGGGAACCTTGTCGTCCTGCACACCCCCCCGGGCCAGGCCAGCGCGCTCGCGGTGCAGCTCGACCGTTCGAGCATGCGTGGCGTGGTCGGCACGATCGCCGGCGACGACTGCGTGTTCGTGGCCACGCGCACGCCATCGAATGCCAAGGAACTCGTGCGTCGGCTGACCGTCGCCGCCTCGCCCGCCCGCCGCAAGGCCACCGCCTGAGCAGGCGGCTGCGCTTCCACCACCATGACCACGCCCACCCTTTCCGTTGCCGTCGTCGGTGCCGCTGGCTACAGCGGGGCCGAACTCGTCGCCATGCTCGCTGCGCACCCCGAGGTGTCGATCGTTGGCGTCTATGGCTCGGGCTCGCGGGCAGGCGACGAGGCTCTGTCGAGCGTGCATCCGCGCCTGCGCGGCGTGGCCGACCTGCCGATCGAGGCCGCCGAGCCAGCCGCCATCATCGCGTCGGGCGCCAAGGCCGTCTTCCTCTGCACGCCACACGAGGCGAGCGAAGCGCTTGCGCCTGCGCTCCTCGATGCGGGCCTCGTCGTGCTCGATCTCTCGGCATCGTTCCGCCTCCGCGATCCCGCGCTCTACCCGGCGCATTACGGCTTCGAGCATCGTCACCCGGAGCTGCTCGCCACCGCCGTCTACGGCCTGGCTGAACTCAGGCAGAGCGCGTTGAGCAGCGCGCAGCTCATCGCCGTGCCCGGCTGCTATCCGACCAGCGTCATCCTGCCGGTGCGGCCGCTGATCGATGCGCGGCTCGTCCTGCCCGTTCGCGTGATCGTCGACAGCAGCAGCGGCGTGAGCGGCGCCGGCCGGACCGCCGCGGTGAAGAGCCTCTTCTGCGAGGTCTCGATGCAACCCTATGGCGTGCTCTCGCACCGCCACC
>JAGWXC010000315.1 GCA_018970045.1 Planctomycetota bacterium
GCCACCATCGGCCGCATCACGCGCTACCGACTCACGCCCGAATCGGGCTTCACGGCGATCGATCCGGCCTCGCGCACGGTGCTGCTGGGCGAGAGCGCCTCGACCGGGATCCCGATCGTGCACCAGTCGCATGGCCCGGGCACGCTCATGTTCGGGCGTGACGGCACGCTGCTGGTCACCACCGGTGATGCGGCGAGCTACAACGAAGTCGACACTGGCGGGCAGGTTGCTGATGGCTGGGTGAGCGATGGCCTCGCGCGTGGCATCCTGCGATCGAAGGAGAACATCGGCGCGTTCAGGTCGCAGCTCATCGACTGCCTGAACGGCAAGGTGCTTCGTCTTGATCCGGCTACCGGCAACGGCGTCGCCAGCAATCCATGGTTCGATGCCGCCGCGCCGCGATCAGCCAAGAGCCGCGTCTTCGCCCTGGGGCTTCGCAATCCGTTCCGGGCATGGATCGAGCCCGGCACCGGGTCGACTGATCCTGCGCTGGCGAACCCAGGTCGCATCGTGATCGGTGACGTGGGCTGGAGCACCTGGGAAGACGTGCAGGTCTGCGACGGCCCGCGCCAGAACTTCGGTTGGCCGCTCTTCGAGGGGCTCACGGTCCACAACGGTTACTGGGATGCCGGCACGCTGAATCCCGATGCACCCACTGGGCTGGCGAATCCAGCGCAGCACCGATTCCGCGACCTCGTGCGGCAGGAGTCCCTCGATCCGACCTTCGACCAGCCGCTCGATCCGTTCGCGTTTCTCCAGGCCGAGCAGGCCAACGCCAGTGGTGCGCCGGTCATGGGCAACGACCGCGGCTACCAGGGCACGGGCTACCGCGACTACCAGACGAGCTCGGGCGAGTGGATCGACTTCACGGTGCAGGTTCCCACGGCCGGCACGTACACGCTGCTCGCCCGCTACACGCTGGGGGTCACCGCATCGCGCACGCTGCGCGTGAGCGTGGATGGCTCGGTTGCCGTGAACCTGTGGTCGTTCCCCTCCACGGGCGCGTGGGGGGACTGGCGCCTGCTCTCGACCACGCTCTCGCTCCAGCCGGGCACGCGTGTGATCCGGCTCGCCACCGTGTCCAACAGTGGGCCGAACCTCGATGCCATCGCGCTCGTCCCGTCAGGGCAGGGCGCGCCGCAGCTCGCGGCCAGCCTGCCGACCTTTGAGCACCGTCGTCCGATCGTCGAGTGGAACCACGCGACCTCGCTCGCGCGCACCCCGACCGTCACGAACAATGCGGCCACCGCCGCGAATGTCGGCAGCGCGGCCGGTGCGGTCGGTGATCCCTTCAACGGGTTCTGCGCCGTCGGCGGACCGATCGTCAACGATGCCGCATGGCCACTCGACTGGCGCGGCGTCATGCTGATGGGCGACTTCACGTCGAACTGGATCCGTGCCCTCACGCTCGATGCCACCGGTCGCGTCACGGCCGTGCGCACCTTCGACCAGTTCAATCCGCTCGAGCCCTCGGATCAGCGCCTCTACGCACCCGTGTCGATCGACCTTGATCCGCGGGATGGCAGCCTGTGGGTTGCCCAGTGGCCCGATCGGCTGGCGCGCTACCGCCCCACATGCCCGGCTGACCTGTCGGGGGATCGCGTGATCGATGGGCTTGACCTTGGCACGCTGCTGTCGGGCTGGGCTGCTGCGGGCCCAGCCGACATCAACCGCGATGGTGTGGTGGATGGCGCCGACCTCGGCGCGCTGCTGGGTTCGTGGG
>JAGWXC010000072.1 GCA_018970045.1 Planctomycetota bacterium
TCGTGCCGGGCATGGCCCGCACGGCCGCGAAGCGCTTGCGCACGAGGCGCCGCACGTACCAGCCGAAGACGCGCTTGAAGCGCGCGCTCGGCCGACCATCGGTCAGGCCGGCTGCAGGCACGCCTCGCGCTCCTGCACCTGGGCCGGACGGATGCCAACGTCCTCGCAGACGGCGTTGGCCGCAGTGACGCCGCTCATGAGGACCATGGGCACGCCGGGGCCGGGATTCGCACTGCCGCCGGCGAGGTAGAGGCCCTTGAGCACCTTGCTGCGATTGCGTGGCTTGAAGCCGCCGCGCAACTTGCCGTGCGAGGCGAGGCCGTAGATCGCGCCGCCCTCCGCGTTGTACATGCGGTCGATCATGGCCGGCGTGAGCCGCCGCTCGACCACGATGTGCTTCTCGATGTCGGTGAAGCCATTGCGGCGCAGCTTGTCGATGATCACCGGCCGGTACTGGTCGAAGAGGCCACCGGGTGCATCCCACTCCTGGCCTTCGCGACGGAACGGCGTGTGCACGAGGATGTACAGCGATTCGCAGCCCGCGGGAGCCTGCCCCGGATCGGTGCGGCTGGGCACGGCGAGGTACAGCGTGGGATCGCGCGCCGGGATGCCCAGGCGGTAGATGTCATCGAATTCGTGCTGCGAATCCTTGCTGAACAGGAAGTCATGGTGCAGCACGTGGTCGTACTGCCGGTCCAGGCCCAGGTACAGCACCACGCCGCTGCAGGCGGGCGTGTACTTGCCGGCGATGTCCTCCTGCTCGGCCCGGCCCTGCGGTGTGCCGATCAGGTCCCGGTTGGTGCGCTGCACGTCGCAGTTGCTGACGACGACGTCGGCACGCAGCTGGCGACCATCCTCGAGCTCCACGCCCACCGCGCGACCGCCCTCCTGGATGATCCGGCGCACGCCCACCCCGGTGATCAGCTCCGCCTTCTCCTCACGAAGGATCCGCTCGAGCGAGCGGGCCACCATGCGCGTGCCGCCCATGCTGTACATGCAGCCATGGTCGACCTGCGCCGAGGCGATCAGCGTGAGGATCGCCGGGGCGAGGAACGGGCTCGAGCCCACGTACTGCAGGAAGTGCTCGCAGAGCTGCGCCATGTGCGGCTCGCCGATGTGCTTGTGGATCGTGCCGGCCACGGTCGAGTGCATGCGCATGTTCAGCACGTCACCCAGCAGGCCCGCATCGCGCGCCGGGGGCTTGCGCATCAGGTCACCGATGCCGCCCAGGTCCTTGTAGAAGAAGACCTTGTCGCTCAGTCGATACATGCGACGGCTGTACTCGACGAACGATTGCCAGCCCGCGCCCGCTCCGGTTCCGGGGAACTGGCGGTCAAGCGCCGCAGCCATCGCCGCAGGATCCTTCCGAAGGTCGATGACCGTGCCGTCATCCCACATGCAGCGCCACTGCGGATCGAGGTCGACCAGATCGAGGTAGTCCGGCACCGACCGGCCACTGCGCGAGATGATCCCGCGCACGACCTGCGGCATCGTGAGGATCGTCGGCCCCATGTCGAAGGTGAAGCCCTTCTCCGTGAGCACGTTCATCTTGCCGCCGAGGTGCTGGTTGCGCTCGACGACGGTGACGGCAAAGCCGTTGGTGGTGAGTTCGGTGGCCGCCGAGAGTCCGGCAAGACCGCCGCCGATGACGATGGCAGTGGGTCGATTCATGGTTCGCTTCAGGTGGATGGGTCGTGACGACGGGTGAGGTTGGCTCGCATGATCCAGCCGAGCACGCGCAGGAGGAAGGTTGGCGGTGGACCGACGGGAACATCGGCGCCTCGACGGGTCACTGCGACGGTGACCGGACGGGTCATGGCCAGCAGGCCATCGGCACCACGGCTGGTGCCCCAACCGCTCTCGCCCGAGCCGGCGAGCGGTACCGCCGGATGGCCCGACGCGACCACGCACTCATTGATCGTGACGATGCTCGCGCCCGTGGCTTCGACCATGGCTCGCGACGGAGTGCCGCGCGTGAAGATCGAGGCACTGAGGTTCTGGCCGTACCCACGATGGCGCTCGAGCGCGGCCTCGTCATCGCGCTCGACGAGCACGGCGAGTGCGGGACCGAAGTGTTCGCCGCGGGACAGCGCGCATGACGGCGGAGCATCAACGACGACCTGCGGACGCATCGAACGGCCTCGCGGCGATTCGAGCACGCCGGTGATCGGCGTGCCGCCGGCCGCCACGGCTTCATGCACCACCGCGTCGACCTGGCGGGCCGCTGCTTCATCGATCAGCCTGACCGGTGGAGCCGACGCCGCAAGCACGCGCAGTTCATGCAGGAAGGCGGGCGCCTGCTCGCGCGACACGATGGCCCGCCGCGGCGCCATGCAGGTCTGGCCCGCATTCATGGTGAAGCCGTTCCAGACCGCGCGTGCAGCGCGCACCGGGTCGGCATCGGCGAGCACGAGCGCACTGTCGGAGCCCGAGAGTTCCAGCGTCGACGGAATCATGTCGAGCGCGCAGCGCTGGGCCACCCGGCGCCCGACGTCGCTCGAGCCCGTGAAGACGACGTGGTCGAACCGACCGCCGGCGAGCAGTCGCTCTCCTGCTTCGCGCGTGGCATCCGTCCAGACCAGCATGCCCTCGGGCAACCCCTGGGCCAACAGGTCGAGCATCGCCGCATGCGTGCGTGGGCACCGCTCGCTTGGCTTGACCGTGACCCGATTGCCAGCGATCAGCGCATGCACGATCTGCACGCCGAGCAACTGCAGCGGGTAGTTCCAGGTGCCGATGATCGCCACGTGGCCGAGCGGCGCGCGTTCGGTGCGGATCGATCGACCGAGGAACATGGCACTCCCCCAGCCCGCGCTGCGGGGTGCCAGGAGGGCTGGCGCACGCTGGGCGGTCCAGCGCATTGCCGCCAGGAGCGCCATCACGTCGGCGATGGCGGCTTCATGCAGCGGCTTGCCGATCTCGTCGGCCACCAGCGCAGCGAGGTCGCCGGCATTGGCGGCGAGCGCGTCGACGCGGCCTTCCAGCCACTCGATGCGCCGCCCGAGCTCGCCCCATGCCGCGGGCGCCACGGCCGAACACCCGCAGCACGACGCAGCGCACGAGGCCCCGCTGTCGTGCCGCACGGATGGGTTCAGGCTTGGATCGGCGACGGCTGCAGGCACACGCATCGGGGCAGGCTTCGCACCCTCCCAAGGCGCGGATTCGTGAATCCGGGCTCCGGATTCACCCGAAGCCCGCTGCGTGATCGCCAATGCTTCACTGTCGACTGAACGTTCGATCGCCATCGTCGGTGCCGGGCCGGGTGGCCTTGCTGCGGCCCTCCTGCTCGCGGCGAGTGGCCTGCAGGTCACCGTGTACGAGGCGCACGACCGCGTCGGCGGCCGCACGCGTCGACTGAGCCAGGATGGCTTCCACTGGGACTGCGGTCCCACGTTCTTCATGATGCCGTACGTGCTCGAGGAAATCGTGCGCGCCACGGGCCACTCGCTCCACGACCACGCTGAACTCGCCCGCCTCGACCCGATGTATCGCCTGCTGCACGGCCAGCGTGGCGCACCCGCCGTGCAGATCGATGCCACGCAGGATGTTGCGCGCATGGTGCAGCAGTTCGAATCCCGCCGTGTCGGTGACGGCGTGGCGTTTCGACGCTTCCTCGACGACAACCGTGCCAAGCTGGCTGCCATGACGCCGATCCTCGAGGCGCCGATGCGCGGGCTTTACGACCTGCTGACGCTCGACGCGATCAAGGTCGCACCGAAGATCAAGCCCTGGCAGTCGCTGCACACGCATCTTGGCGAGTACTTCCAGGATCCGCTGGTGCGGCTGTCGCTCTGCTTCCAGAGCAAGTACCTGGGCATGAGCCCGTTCGAGTGCCCGAGCCTCTTCAGCATCCTGCCGTTCATCGAGTACGAGTACGGCATCTGGCACCCCACCGGCGGCTGCAACGCGCTCATGCAGGCCATGGGTGACATCGCTCGGTCCATGGGCGTGCGCATCCACACGTCCTCGCCGGTCGAGCGCCTGACCTTCGATGGCCGAACGGTCCGCGGGGTGATGATCGACGGGATCGAGCACCGGCATGGCCAGGTCATCGTGAATGCGGATGCCACCTGGGCGATGAAGAACCTGATCCCTGCGGAACTCCGCCGGCGCGACCAGCAGGATGCCGTGCTGGATGCCAAGCGCTATTCGTGCAGCACCGTGATGATGTACCTGGGCCTCGATGGCACCGTCGACCTGCCCCACCACACGATCTACACGAGCGAGACCTACACCGAGAACCTCAAGGACATCGCCGAGCGGGGCTGCTGGAGCGAGGATCCCTCGATCTATGCCTGCAATCCATCGCGCATCGATCCCACGCTTGCGCCTGATGGCAGCAGTTCGCTCTACGTCCTGCTGCCCTCGACGAACAACAAGGCTGGCCACTGCACCGTGGACTGGAACGCCATGCGTCCCAAGCTCCGTGCCGATGCGCTGCACCAGCTCGAGCACCGCCTCGGCATTCCCGACGTGGAACGCCGCATCCAGACCGAACGGCTCGTCACGCCCATCGATTGGGAAGCCGAACGCATCAACCACGGCGCGACCTTCAACCTGGCGCACAACCTCGGCCAGATGCTGCACCGCCGGCCCCAGCATCGGCTGCCGGGCTTCGATGGGCTCTGGCTCGTCGGTGGTGGCACGCACCCCGGCTCAGGCCTGCCTGTGATCTTCCTGTCGAGCCAGATCACCTCGCGCATGCTCTGCGAGGAACTCGGTGCGCCATTCGCGATGGACCGCATGGCCCCTCGTCCCGCGGCGCGCGAGCTCGCCCTCGCCTGAAGTCCCTGATGGATCCTGCGCCGTTCTAGCGGCGCATCCCTCCCTGCGCGCCTTCGACCGTCAGCTTGCCCGCCGCCATGTCCCAGCGGAACGCCGCGGCGCGAGTCGGGGTGGACTGGCCTGTCGGCACGAGTGCAATGAGCCGCCCCGGCGCGGCGCGCATCACGGCCACTTGCTTCTGGGCGTCGTAGTCGAACGACTCACACTCGCAGTCGAACTGCGAGGTGCGCACGAAGACCGCGCCCTGCGCTGTCAGCGTGCGGATCTCGGCTGCACCACCGAAGCCCATGACCTCATCCTTGGCGGCCTCGGCGGCTGCGGGACGGAAGAGATCGGCATCGAGCGCCGCGCAGGTCAACGTGAACGTGTCACCCTCACGCGGTCCCGCATGGGCCACCTCGACCGACTTGCGCATGCTCATCCGGTGAACGTCGCCGGCGAGCTGCTTGATCTGCATGCCATCCGCGAACCGGAAGCGCGTCACGCCCTCCGTGCCGGGGCCGACGAAGCTCGCGGCACGCGGACCCGCCGCCGACGGATTGTTCACGAGCACCGAACCGACACCCGGTACCGCGACCTCGCTGCGAACCATGTCGAACTCCAGCCGCTCACCCTGCAGCCGGACCAGGCGCGGATCGCCGACCCGGCGACCGTTGCTCATGGTCCACACCTGATTCTGCACCTGAGCGCCCCCCGCAGCCACGACCCTGCTCACCCGCAGGTCCTTGCCGCCTGCAGTCGACGCCTTCTCCGACGACGGCGAGGTCGCGCTGCCCGATGATGCAGCGGCTGGCGCATCCTTCGGCAGGAACTCGACCGTCACCGCGCGCGCATCGAGCAGGTCGATCTCACCCACTTCCGGCTCGGCACGCACCGCCACCTCGCCACGCAACTCGAGCACGGCTCCATCCGCCTCGCGCTCCTGGAACGCCATCTGCTCCTGCCACGTGGCTTCGAACTGCTTGCGGAGGGATGGCTCCTTGGGCGGCGTGGCCTTGGCCGAGGCGAGCGCGTCCGCAAGGAGCGAGCTCTCGAACCCCTGCGCGCGCCCCGGACCGTCCACGCGCGCCGAGCGCTCTCGTTCGTCCACGCGCAGCGAGGCGATCTGGTCCACGCGGACCGGTCCGCGAACGACCTGCAACCCAGGCCCGCGCAGCAGCGCCTGCCGCCGAACGAGATCCGCCTGCAGCGAATCAGCGAAGACGCGCGCGCCATCCTTGACCTGCAGCTGGACCGTCGACGAGGCATCGGCCTGCACGAGCTGATGGCCCTTCGATCCCTCCATCGGGCCGAAGGAGCAATCGACTTCCTTCGCCCACAGGACCTGCAGGTCGTCGCTGATGCGCACCTCGTTGCGAAGGCGCGCACGCACCGGCTGAGCCGCGCCCTCGATCTCCACGAAGTCAAGGTCAAGATCGCCCGCACCCACCGTTCGAGGGCCCTCGACCATCGTCACGCCGCCGCGAAGCTCGGCGCGCCGAGGCTGCGCCTTGCCGTCGCTGCCGCGCGCGAAGCGGATGTCCGCTGATCGCGCGCTCGCCGCACGCTCTCGATCGGAAAGCCGAACGCCATCGGTCAGGACGGCCCGCCGAGGCTCGCTGCCTCCGGGCTGGCCATCGAGCAGGATGTCCATGGTCGACGCCTCGATGACCCGCGTGCCATCGGTGGCGCGCGCGCCGCCCTTGGCCAGCAGTCGTTCCGGCTGGTCGCCATCCGTCGTGCGCACCAGATCCACCGTCACGTCGGGCGCCCGCAGCGCCATGGGCAGGTCGGCCAACTCCACCGGCCGTCCGTCGAGTTCGACCCGCATGCGGTCGTCGGCGGGCGGCTGCTCTTCGGCCACGGCTGGCCGCATCAGCAGCGGGCCCGTGAAGCGCACCACGACGCGCTCGGGATCCTCACGCGCAGGTATCGCGATCACCGGCGATGGCAGCACGGCGAGCACGTGCGACGCGACGATCGCGGGAACCGTCGCGGTTCCCGAACCCGCAGGCCACATCGGGCTTGCGCTCGCCGGGCGGTGCGCGCGCTCCTGCACGCTCGTCACGTCTGGCCACGCACCTGATGCATCGACGAGCGCATCGCCGGCCTGACCCTCCTCGAGATGGAAGTAGGCCACGAGCTGGTCGCCGGTCATCGAACTCGTCTGTCCGCCGCGCTCGCGGGTGATGTGGACCTCGTCCCGCAACTGAAGTCGGTAGGGCCGACCCGCTCGCTTGGGTTCCTGCGTCGCGTACTGCGGAACATCGCTCGGCGCATGGTTCGCCAGAACCGGCACGCCGGCAGCCGGGAACGATGCCGTTTCGGGAGCCCCCGCTGCGCGCGAATCGGGCGCCCCTGGCGGAGCGCCCTCCGCTGCCTTGCTGCCGGGCAGGCGCGTGATGACGAGCGGCGACAGCGGCCTGCGCACCGACAGCAACTCGATCGATCGCCCGTCGGCCGACAGGACGAGCTCGAGCGTCTCGCCCGTGAACTGCAGCGTCTCGCTCGAGATCTGCACCTCGCCGGGAGCATCGATGCGATTGCGGATGGCATCGAAGGTCGCTTCGCGCGCGAGCACGACCACCGACGGTTCCTCGGTCGTGATGTCGCGGCTGCGCCCCTCGTCATCAGGCATCCAGACGCTGACGACGACGTTGCCTTCGAAGCGTCCGTTCTCAAGCGCCTTCGCCGGCACGTGTGCGCGCCCACGATCGCCGCGCAGCGCCACGATGCGGCCGTTGGGGCTGTGCATGACTGCGCGGGGCTGCACCATCTCCAGCCACTGACCCGGCCGCGGATCGATGCGATCGGCCGTGTAGCGCTGCTTGACCTTGCCATCGGGGCCCGCGACCTGCACCCATGCACCGGCATCGAGCTGCATGCCGCCGCGCATCTCAGCCGGTGCTCCGGCGCGCGCCGCCTCATCCTGGCCAAGCGACGTCGGCGGCGCGAGCGACGAAGGATCCTTGATGCGACGCGGCGCTCCGCGCGGAATGCCGCGATCGCTCCCGGCCGCCACCACCAACAGCCCTGCGCTGATCAAGAGCGCCGAGCCCAGAAGCACCAGGCGCGTCGGCGTCAGGCCACGAAGCACGATTGGGCCTCCGCCAGGCGCCCCTGCTCCTGCAGCAGGTGCTCGATCGCCTCGCGAACGGCCCCGTGGCCGCCACGATGGCGCGCGACGAAATCGGCGATGCTGCGCACATCCTGGCACGCATCAGCCACGGTGATCCGGTAGTGGCACGCCATCATCGCCGGCAGGTCCGGCCAGTCATCGCCCATCATCGCGGTCTCATCGAGCGTGCAGCCCGAGCGCTCGATGATCGAGCGCAGGTCAGCGAGCTTGTCCTTCGATCCCTGCACCACGACCTCGATGCCCAGCTCGCGTGCGCGGCGTTCGACCGTCGATGAGGTCCGCCCCGAGAGGATCGCCACGCGATTGCCCAGGCGCCGCCACGCGACGATCCCCGCACCGTCACGTGCGCAGAAGCGCTTGTGCTCCACGCCATCCTCGGAATAGATGATGCCGGCGTCGGTGAGGACGCCGTCCACATCGAGCACGAGCAGACGGACAGAGCGTGCATCGGACATGGACGGCGATGCTATCCAGCAGGCTGCGAAACCGCCGCGACGACGATGTCGTACGACGCATGTGCAGCGACCGCGATGCCGAAGCCCCGCACCACGTACAGGCCGCCGAAGTACAGCCCAGCCACGAAGAGCGACGCGAACACCGGCCACTCGATGGCGCCCGTCGCGCCCCGCAGCGGGTGGTACGCCGCGAACGCCAGCGCAGCCAGGACGACCGACACCCACGTCGACCACGGCTCCTTGATCCGCAGGAGGTCCGCCAGCAGCGAATGCAGCAAGAGCAGCGCCACCATGCGGAAGATGAACTCCTCGTACAGGCCTGCCCCGATCGAGATCAGGATGCGGTCACCGAGCCAGGCTCCCTGCGCTGCCGTCGTGGCCATCGTGGCGAACCCCATGACGGCTCGAACGAGGACGTAGAGCGGCAGGCCCGCCAGCGCGCCCTCCACGACCATGCCCGCCACCGTGGGCAGGTCCACCGTCCAAGGCTTGCGCGAGAGCACGTGCAGCACCAACAGGACCACGACCATGGCCACGGCCGGCAGACTCAGGACCGGCAACCCCAGTCGGGTCGCATCCATGCCGAAGGACTCGAAGAGATGAACGAGCGCCCGGTGCGCATCGTTGGTCTGCACGCCCTGCGACGAGGCGAGCCATCGCACGAGGCCGATCTCGTAGAGCACGATCAGCGGCACGAGCAGCGCCAGGATCTCCAGCGGCTGCTTGGAACGCTCCCAATAGGACAACGGCCCGGCGTCAGGCCGGGCCGCTCGAGGCTTGGTTCGTGTGCGCGGCGTGCGGGCCGCCACGGCTCACTTCTTCGCCGTGATGCCGGCCAGACGCTTGGCAAGGCGGCTCTTGCGACGGGCCGCCGTGTTCTTGTGCATGGTCGGCGTGTGCGAGAACTTGTCCATCAGGCTCGCGACCTTGTTGTAGGCGTCGGCCGCAGCCTTGCTGTCGCCGGCCAGCACGGCGGTGTTGAACGCCTTGACGGCGTCCTTCACGCGGGTGCGGCGCCAGCGGTTGCGGGCGTTGCGCTCTTCGGTCTGGCGAACTCGCTTCTTAGCCGATGCGGTGTTGGGCACTGGTGTGGTTCCTCTGCTGACTGCGGGGGATCCGGCATTATGGCGGCAAGGCGGCTTCGGCGCAACCCACCCGCCGACATGGTGATCGGACCACCGATCCGCTTGACGCGTGCCCCCTCCATGCGCGACACTCCGGGTCTCGGGGTGGCCCTTCGCCACCCCAGCCCCCCACGAGGTAGCTCTCCATGGCATCGCGCTCCGGCAGCAACGGCACCGTCATCGGCCTGGTCATCTTCGTTCTGGCGACCGTGGGGCTGCTCGTGACGAGCATCGTCCTGTGGTCCAAGTACGACGACGCCCGCAAGATGGCCGATGCCGCTCGCGGCGGCCAGTCGGAATCGGACCGCAAGGCCGACGAAGCCACCCAGCGCCTTGGCCAGGCCGTGACCCTCATGGTCGGCCGCAGCGACGCCTCGGTCGAGGAACTCAAGAAGGAGTTCGGCGCAGGCGAGAATGACATCGTCAAGACCATGCTCGAGAAGGCCCGCAGCGACGCCGCGAAGCTCCGCAAGGACCTCGATGCCGCGCGCGAAGCCACCAAGAAGGCCGAGACCGACCTGACCGTCGCCATGCGCCGCATCGACGAGGCCAAGCAGGCCTACGACGCCGCGCTCGAGGCCAAGGGCCCCGAGTTCACCGAACGCGAGGAAGCGATCGCCAAGACGCAGGCCGAGCTCGACGAACTCAAGAGCCAGCTCGCCACGGCCCGCGAGGACGTGGCCAGCGCCGGCCGCGCCCGCGAAGAGGAACTCCAGGGCCAGCTCGAAGCCCTCGCTGATGAAAAGAACTCGCTCGAGTCACGCGCGGGCGACCTCCAACGCCAGGTCGATCGCATCCGCGTGCAGCCGAAGAATTCCGCAGCGCTCGTCGACGGCCACGTGCTCGCCTCGAACGCCGAAGGCCGCGTCTACATCGATCTGGGTCGCAAGCACCGCATCCGTCCCGGCATGACCTTCGAGGTGTACGCGGATGCGGTGGGCGCGGGCGTCGATCCGGCCACCGGCACGATCCTTCCAGGCAAGGCGAGCATCGAAGTGCTGAAGGTCGACGAGACCACGAGCACCGCGCGCGTCATCCGCCAGCAGCGCGGCGCGAGCCCGCCGGTCAAGGATGACGTGCTCGTCAACGCGATCTACAGCCCCGACTACACCTACCGCTTCTTCCTCTACGGCGAGTTTGACACCGACGCCGATGGCCGCACCAGCGCCGAGGAGAAGGCGTTCGTCATCCAGCGCATCCGCGACTGGGGCGGCACGGTCGCCGAGGGCACCGAACTTCCGGGCGACGTTGACTTCGTGCTCGTGGGCGTGGAACCCGGCGAACCTCGTGGCTCGCTGAGCGACGACGCCTCGATCGAGGAGATCGAGGCCGTGAGCCAGGC
>JAGWXC010000316.1 GCA_018970045.1 Planctomycetota bacterium
TTCAAGGATGGCCGCACGCAGGTCCTGGTGAGCACCGTCGTCATCGAAGTGGGCGTGGATGTGCCCAACGCCACCGTCATGATCGTGGAGCACGCGGAGCGGTTCGGCCTCGCGCAGCTCCACCAGCTGCGCGGCCGGGTCGGACGCGGTTCGAAGGCGAGCCTGTGCGTGCTCATCGGCGATCCCACCGCCGATGACGGCGAGCGGCGGCTCAAGGCCATGGCCGGCACCACCGACGGCTTCGCGATCGCGGAGGAGGACCTGAAGTTGCGAGGCCCAGGCGAGTTCTTCGGCACGCGGCAGAGCGGCCTGCCACCGCTGCGCGTGGCGGACTTGACCCGTGACACCGCGCTCCTGCTTGCCGCACGTGACGAGGCACAGCGCGCGATCGATGCATCACCGACGCTCGGCGAACCCGTGGACGCACGGCTCCGGCGCAAGCTGATGTCGACCTACGGCGATGCGCTCGGTCTGGCCGACGTGGGCTAGACGGCTACCATCCCTGCGCCGTGAATGCCCTCTCCATCACCGGACTTGAACTCGCCCGCCCGGGCGGCTTCAGGCTCTCCGTTCCATCGCTCTCACTCGCGCAAGGCGAGCAAGCCCTCCTGGTTGCGCCCTCAGGCGGCGGCAAGAGCACGCTCCTGCACCTGATCGCGGGGCTCGAGGATCCCGACGCCGGATCGATCAGCGTCGCCGACATGCCGATCAGCTCGTTGCGCGGCGCCGCGCGCGATGCGTTCCGCGGCGTGTCGATCGGCATGGTCTTCCAGACCTTCAACCTACTGCACGGTTTCTCGGCGATCGAGAACCTGATGGTGGCCATGATGTTCAGCTCGGTGCCTACCGCCACGCATGATGCCCGTGCGCGCGCGCTGCTTGCGGAACTCGGCATCGATCGGCCAGAGCAGGCGGTCGAGACGATGAGCGTGGGCCAGCAGCAGCGCGTGGCGGTGGCGCGTGCGCTCGCCTGCAGGCCGACCTTGGTGCTCGCCGACGAGCCAACGGCGAGCCTCGATCCGGCCAACGCCACGACGGCCATCGGCCTGCTGCAGCGCGCCTGCCGTGACCACGGCGCCGCGCTCCTGTGCACCAGCCATGAACCATCGCTGCGCGCGCACTTCAGCCGCGTGATCGACCTGGGCACCGTGGAGGCAGCACGATGACCGACTTCACGATCGTCCTGCGCAGCCTGTCGCTGCGCCGCTTCTCGACCACCGTGACCGTGACCATGGTCGCCGTCAGCGTGGCGCTCCTGCTCGTGCTGCTCGCCATGCGCGATGCGGGGCGGGCGGCGTTCCGGCGCGGCACCGGCAACGCGCACCTGCTCGTGAGTGCCGACACCAGCCCGCTCGTCGCCGTGCTCAACGGCATGTTCTACGCCAACGCGCCGTCGCAGCCCATCGACTGGGCCGCGTACATGAAGATCCGCGAGGCGTTCCCCTGGTCGTGGACCATTCCGACGCAACTCGGCGACAGCTTCCGCGGGTCGCCCGTGATGGCCACGAGCAAGGAGTTCTTCACGAGCTTCGAGCCTGTGCTGGGCCAGCCGTGGACCTTCGTTGCCGGCAAGGCGTTCGAGGCCCCGTACGAAGCGGTGGTCGGCGCCGAGGCCGCACGGCTGCACGGGCTGAAGATCGGGTCGGAACTCGTGCTCGCGCACGGCGTGGGGACCGCCAGCGGCGAGGCCGCGCATGAGCATGAAGATC
>JAGWXC010000073.1 GCA_018970045.1 Planctomycetota bacterium
GGTGCGCAGGGCCGCATCGGCTGGGATGACCGTCTGGCCGATCATCTGCTCCATCAAGGTCCGATCCCCGGTGGATCCGCCACGAAGCAGCCCCTCGACGCCCTGCACCAAGGCCAAGCCGCGCACCGCACGAACCCACGGGAGCGCCGTGACCGGCATCGTGCCCGAGGCGCTGATCGACGCCGTGCCGTACGCACCGAAGAATTCGTTGTTGCCGACGTACAGCACCACAAGATCAGGCTGATGCTCGACGGCCGCCTGCGTGAGGTAGACGAGCGGGAAGCTCGCCACGGCTGTGGTGCCGAGGTTGATGACCTCGACGCGGCGATCGGGCCAGCGTTCCTGCAGGAGCGCTTGCAGGAACGAACCCATCGAGAGGTTGCGCGGCTGCGGATACCCCTTGGCTGCCGACTCCCCCACCAGCATGATGCGGAACGTGCCTGCCGGCTTGGGCATCACGAACTCGCTCTCCTCGGCGTAGCCCGCGCGATCGGGATCGGCGAAGAAGTACGGACGGGTCGCATCCGGCACGGTGATGACGAGCGACTGGCCGGGCGCGACCTCGCCGGTTGCCCGGAAGAAGTCGGGATAGCCGCCGAACCCCGCCAGCCGCAGGCCGACTTCGAGCAGCGCAAGCGCCACGAGCGGGACCGACAGCGTGATGAGCATGAACACCGCACGCTTCCACGGGGCGATCACGGCGCGGACTGGTTCGGTGGTCTTGGCCATGGTCAGAACGGCCGTTCAGGGTCGTGTGGCTGCGCGGAAAGCGCGTGCCATCGTGAGGTCCGCGTCGCCACGCGTGCATCGAGCGGATCCCATCCGCACCAGCGAGCGATGACGCCGATGGGGGTGACGACCAGCCCGTACACGATGGCCAGCGCGACCGTCCCCAGCAGCGTGCCGATGCACCACGCGAAGCCCATCCACGCTCGGTACACCCAGAGTCCGCCGGGCAAGCCAAGCCCGGCCGTGGCCAAGGCCAGCGCACCGATCGACCAGAGCACCGGCGCCACCGGACGAAGGTGAGGGAACGGGCCCCATGGCACGAACCACAGCATCGCACCAACGGCAGCGAGGATGACCGGTGCAACGAGACCCCACGTCCGGAGCCGGCGCGCATCGGGTGACCAGTGGACGGCGATCATGGTGCGATCAGAAGAGCGTGTAGATGAAGGGTGCCGCCTGCGTGCCGCCGAGCACGATGAGCACACCCACGATCAGCAGTGCCAGAATCACCGGCACGAGCATCCAGGCCTTGTTCGCACGGACGAAGTCGAACAGCTCGCCGATGAAGGAGCGTCGTGCCATGGGATCAGTCTAGCTTGAAGGACCGCCGATACTCCTCGGCACCGGCCATCGGCGGTTGGCGGTCCTTGCGCATCAGCAGGTTGCCCACGACCAGCGTGTCCATGTCGGTGAACATGAAGCACCGGTACGCGTCGCGGGCATCGTGCACGATGGGCTCGCCGCGGATGTTGAAGCTCGTGTTGACCAGGACCGGGCAGCCGGTGCGGCGCTCGAATGCCCCGAGGATCGCCGCGAAGCGCGGGGCTCGCGAGGGATCGACCGTCTGCACCCGAGCCGAGCCATCGACGTGCGTGACGGCAGGGATCTGGCTGCGGATTGCCTTGAGCCGGTCGAGCCCCACAAGGCCCGCGTGGCGACCATCCACCACCCGGCGCGAGCCCGCGACCGGAGCCACCAGCAGCATGTATGGACTCTCCGCATCGAGCTCGAACCACTCGCGCTCGCGGCCCGCGAGCACGGCCGGCGCGAAGGGCCGGAACGACTCGCGGAACTTGATCGCCACGTTCATGCGCCGCTGCATCGATGGATCGCGCGGATCGCCCAGGATCGAACGACACCCGAGCGCCCGCGGCCCGAACTCGGCGCGCCCCTCGACATGGCCGACGATCCTGCCTGCAGCCAGCTCATCCACGATGGCTTCGATGAGCGCCGGCTCGTCATGAGCCTCGACGACGGCTCCCATCGCCTCGAACTCAGCGCGAGCGTCGAGCCCACGGATCGCCGGGCCGAGCAGGCTGCCGTGCTGGGCATCCTTGGGCTGGACCGCACGTGGCTCGCCGCGGTGAACATGCCACGCCGCCAAGGCCGCGCCGATCGCTCCGCCGGCATCCCCTGCGGCAGGTTGGATCCAGAGCCGCTCGAAGGGCCCCTCGCGCAGCAGCCGGCCGTTGGCCACGCAATTCAGCGCCACGCCACCCGCCATGCAGAGCGCGCGCTCGCCGGTCTGGGCGTGCACGTGGCGGGCCATGCGAAGGACGATCTCCTCGATCACACGCTGGATGCTTGCGGCGACATCCATCTCGCGCTGGGTGATCGGTGCTTCGGGCGCGCGCGGCGGTCCCCCGAGGATCGCATGCAGGTGCCGGCTCGTCATGCGCAAGCCACCGACGTAGTCGAAGCAGCGCTGGTCGAGCCAGAATGACCCGTCGTCGTGCAGCCGCACCACACGATCCAGGATCGCCTGTGCGAATCGTGGCTCGCCGTAGGGAGCGAGGCCCATGAGCTTGTACTCGCCCGAATTCACGCGGAAGCCGCACCACTGCGTGAAGGCGCTGTAGAGGAGGCCCGGCGAGTGCGGGAAGCGCATCTCCTCACGCAGCTCGAGCGTGTTGCCACGGCCGATTCCCCATGTCGCCGTCGACCACTCTCCGACGCCATCGAGCGTCAGGATCGCCGCGCGCTCGAACGGGCTGGGGAAGAACGCGCTCGCCGCGTGCGACTCGTGGTGCGTGGTGAAGAGGATCGGGCCGTCGTAGCCGCCGCCCAAGCCGCGGTCGATCTCGCGCGGGAGGTGGAGCTTCTTCTGCAGCCACGCCGGCATGGCACGCACGAATTGCGGGAAGCCGAAGGGTGCCGTGGCCAGCGCCGTCTCGAGGATGCGCCCGAACTTGACGAGGGGCTTCTCATAGAAGACCACCGCATCGAGTTCATGCGGCGAGAGCCCCGCATGGCGCAGGCACCACGCTGCAGCCTGCGTGGGGAATCGGTCGTCCTGCTTGACGCGCGAGAAGCGCTCCTCTTCGCTCGCGGCGACGATCACGCCATCCTGCACGAGCGCCGCGGCGCTGTCGTGGAAAAACGCGGAGATGCCGAGGATCGAGGTGGGCAACGCCGGAAAAGATAACCCCCGCACAGGCGCTCGCCCGTGCGGGGGTGTTCAGGTCAGATCACGCCGTTGGGCGCGACCGTTCGCTCACTTGCGCGAGCGACGGCCAAGGCCGGCCAGGCCAAGCAGCGCCAGCGCGCCGGGAGCCGGCACGACGGTGTAGCTGAAGCCAGTGGTGGTGGTGAACGTGTCACCCCAGTTGGCCACGCTCGGCGAGCTGCTCGACAGTGCGTCGATCGCGCCGTCGCCGCCACCGCCGCCCGAGGAGTAGGCGTCGAACACGAAGCTGTCGCCGACGTTCAGGCCGAGCGCAGCCATGCTCACCGTCCAGGTGATGTTGCTGGCGCCAAAGCTGAAGCCGCCGAAATTGCCGTTGTAGGTGGCGCCGAGGAGGCCCCAGCTCGCAGCGTTCGAGCGCAGTTCAGCGCCGCCGCCGCTATCGACCCACGAGCCGATCCAGTGGGTCATGCCGCCATTGGCCGACATGTTGATCGGACGGCCCCAGCCGTTGCCGGTGCTGGTGCCAGTGCCGTTGTTGGTCGCGATGCCGACCATGAACTTGCCCCAGTCGACATTGCTGAAGCTGCCGTTGACGGTCAGCTTGAAGACGATGTCGGTGGCGGTGTTCGAGACTTCCATGCTGACCAGGTCGAGCGTGCCGCCGCCGGTGGCGAGGCCCGCACCGATGTCATTGGTCGAATCGCTGTAGGTGAAGCCGGGGTTGGCGACGACTTGGGCAACGCCCATGCCGACGGCCGCCGAGGCCATCACCGCGCACATGACGCGAGTGTTCATCTGAAACTCCTGAACTGTTGGGATGAGGGAAAGGGAGGGACCGAAACCAAGGACGCGCACACCGACCTTGGGCCTCGGAAGTGTGGTCCGATTTTCAGCGGGGTCAACCCCACGGAGCAAGATTCCTTGGTTGGTTATGGGCACAGTCCGCCACCTGCACGCGTAGCATCAGGCTCATGAAGCCCATCGCCCGCCTGCTGCTCGTGGCCGCCGCCCTCATCGCCTGCGACAGCGACCCCGATACGGTCGACCGAGTCGTCGGCACCGAGGACGAGCGCGCGCGCGAGCAGGAGCAGCTCAACGCGATCTCCGAGCAGGATGATGCCAACAACGCCGATGCAAGCATCACCAATGATGCGCAGATGGAGCCGCTGAACCCCTAATCAGTTGGCAACACTGTCGGCCTCGACGTTCCGTCAGAGCTCGACGAAGGCGATCTGCTGGAGACAATTTTCCTCGATTCGACCCTTCCGGGTGGCCCTCCTCGGTTCCGTCCCTACCTTTCGGCCATGACGATCCGACGAATCGCTGCGCCCACGGCGTGCTGTGCCATCGCCCTCAGCCTCACGACCCATGCGCTGGCGAGCGGTGGATCAGCGATGCCTCCCGCGCAGGACTGCGGCTTGGAGCGCATCGCCCACTTCATCCCGTGCGAGCCGCTGCTCCCGCGCGATCTCCCCCCCACGTTCACCATCGAGGCGCCGCTCGGCGCCAACATGGTCACGCTTGACCTGACCAAGCACTCGGTCCGTGGCGATCGGTTCAAGGTTCTTGTGGACGACGGCCGCTCGCTGCGTGAGGTCGATGCGCCGGCCATCCGGACCTATCGGGGATCGGTTGCTGGCCGCCCCGGCACGTCCGTCGTCGGTTCGCTGCTGCCGAACGGCTTCAGCGGGATCGTGACGCTTGAGGACGGATCGACCTTTGGCATCCAGCCATTGCATGAGCTCTGCTCCGACCTGCCCGCATCGTCGGTGCATGCGACGTACGCAGCGTCCGACGTTGCCGTCGACGAGGCGGGCTGCGCCCTCGGCCGCCCGGGCTTCGACACGGAGCTGTACCGCGTGGCGCCGGAATCCGGCGGCGGCGGCTCGCTGGCAGGGGCAACGCCGCAGCAGGTCGAGATCGCCTGCGAGACGGATTACGAGTTCTTCCAGAAGAACGGGAGTTCGGTCACCAACACGGTCAATGACATCGAGAACATCATCGCCAACGTCAACACGATCTACGACCGCGATGTCAACATCGTGCACGAGATCAGCGTGATGGTGATCCGTTCGGTCTCCACCGATCCGTACGCCGGAACCACCATCGACGCCCGACTCAACGAATTCGATGCGCTGTGGGGCGCGACGCCGCTCAACGGCGCCTTCCGCGACATCGGGCACATGTTCAGCGGATACAACTTCTCCGGCGGGACCATCGGGCTTGCGTACCTGGGCGTGGTCTGCCAGGCGGCGTCCGGCGTCGGCTACGGAGTCGTGGAGAGCCGCTACACCACCACGCTCACATTCCGAGTCTCGCTGTCGGCGCACGAGCTCGGGCACAACTGGAACTGCACGCACTGCGACGCCGACGGCAACGACAACTGCCACATCATGTGCTCGGCGAACGGAGCCTGCGGCGGCCTGAGCGGAGCGAACCTGAAGCTCGACACGCGTGCCATCAGCGAGACCACCGGCTACGTCAATGCCGTGGCCTGCGACTTCACTCGGCCGCTGCCCTCGCTGCCACCGTTCGTGGAGGACTTCGACCTCGGCACCGCCTTGGCGACGTCGCGCTGGACCTACAACGATGGCGTGATCATCTCGGCCACGGCGCTCAACGAGCCGACGGCACCGAATTCCATGAACCTCGGCTCGGTCGGCGCAGGTGAGTATGACGATGACGACTGCCGCACGAACACCGTGCAGCTCGGAGGGCTCGCGGCGGCCAGCGTGAGCTACTTCACGTCGCGGCTGGGCGTCGAGTCGGGCGAGCAGCTCTTCGTGGAGTACCTGAACAGCTCGCTCGACTGGGCCGCCCTGAACACCGTGACGTCGGACGGCGTTGCCGTGACCGGCTTCACGTTCCACGAGCACATCCTGCCGGCTGACGCACGCCACAACCAGTTCCGCCTGCGCTTCCGTGTGAACGGGAATGACACCGCCGACAACTGGTACGTCGACAGCGTGCGCGTGCTCGGTCCGCCAGCGAACGACGCGTGCGCCGGGGCCATCGATGCCGGGCTCGGCGCCACGCCGTTCACCACGGCGCCCGCGACCGACTCGATCGGCTCGCTGCCGGCGGCATGCAACGATGGTGCGGGAACCGTGTGCGCCAAGGATGTCTGGTTCCGCCACGTGGCGACGTGCGACGGCACGCTGACCATCGAGACCTGCGGATCCCCGACCTTCGATTCGCGCGTGGCGGTGTACGCGGGCGGCACCTGCCCGACCTCGACCACGGTCCCAGCCGGCTGCGATGACACGACGGCGGGATGTGCCGGCAACGGTGGGCGCGTCACGCTCAACGTCACGGCGGGCAGCACGTGGCTCATCCGAGTGGGTGCACCGGTGGCGGGCATCGGCGGATCGGGCGTGCTCTCGATCTCCTGCGAGACCCCATGCGCTGCCGACCTCAACGGTGACGGGCTCATCGATGGAAGCGATCTCGGTGTCCTGCTCGGAAGCTGGGGAGCCAGCGGTGGCGATCTTGATGGATCCGGGATCACGGACGGCGGTGACCTGGGCATCATGCTCGGCTCGTGGGGCCCCTGCTGACGCAGTGACTCGGGCGATAGAGTCCGGCGCATGACGAGCGCGCCTGCCGGGAAACTCCGTTCCATCCTCGCCGACCTTCCGATCGCCATCGGGTTGGTCACTGGCGTCGTGGTGCTCGCCCACTGGGGACCATCGGGCCCCGCGGCGAGCACCGGGGGATTGACCTGGACGGCCTGGCTGATCGCGGCCATCGTCGCCGCAGCGATGCGAGCCATGACCCACGCTGACCACGTGGCTGAACGCCTCGGGGAGCCCTTGGGCACGATCATCCTGACGATCTCGGCGATCATCATCGAAGTGGCCGCGGTCTGCGCGGTCATGCTCGGATCAGCCGGTGATCCGGACATCGCGCGCGACACGATGTTCGCGGTGATCATGCTGATCCTCAACCTGCTGCTCGGCGTGTGCATGCTGGTCTCGGGATGGCGCGGTCACGAGCGCGAGTTCAACCCGCAGTCGAGCAATTCGTACCTGCCCCTGCTGATCACCCTCGCGTGCATCACGATGGTGCTTCCCCGTTTCACGCGGTCGGGGCCCGGCGGGTGGATGAGCGATCCGATGGAGTTGTTCGTGGGCGCCAGCAGCCTGGTGCTGTACGGCGTGTTCCTGTTCATGCAGTCAACGCGGCACCGCACGTTCTTCGCGCACCACGGCGTCACCGAGCGACAGGCTGAACCAGAGCATCATGCGCCACCACCGCTGAGCCGCTCGCTGGTGCTTCTGGTGCTCGCGCTCGTGGCCGTCGTCGCGATGGCCGAGGGTCTCGGTGGCCGCACCCGCGACCTGCTGGATGCATGGAGCCTGCCGCTGCCCTTGGGAGGCATCCTGATCGCGCTGCTGGTGCTTGCTCCCGAGGGGCTCGCAGCGATCGGAGCCGCACGTCGCCACGACATGCAGCGCTCGATCAACATCCTGCTCGGCAGTGCGCTCGCGACGATCGGCCTGACGGTGCCAGCGATCATCGGCATCCGTTTCGCGACGGGCGTGACGCCGCAGCTCGGCCTCGAGCCCCCGTTCATCGTGCTGCTCGTGACCACGTTCTTCGTGACGACGCTCAGCCTGGCTCGTGGCCGCGTCAGCACGCTGCAGGGCATGGTGCACGTGCTGCTCTTCCTCGCGTGGATCGTCACGATCCTTGATGAGGCGAGCGCACCGGTGTGAGGACGCCGGTCGGGCGCGCCGGGGGAGGCAGGGCGATCACGATGCCGTCGTCAATCCACGATGGCGAGGTCGACCTGGACGGTGGTGTCCAGCTTGAGGCCAGCGCCTGCAGCGCCCACCGAGATCGTCACCACCTGGTGGCGGAATGGCGCGCGGATCGCATCGGGCCAGGATTGCTGCGCCACCCGCACGGGACGGTCCGCGCGCAACGCCATCGTGGTTCCCCTCCACTGGACATCCCACGATCGCCCGCTGCCATTGATCGTCACCGGATCGGTCGAACCCACATGGAATCGGTAGACCTCGGTCCCCGCATCGATCGGGGCACCGAACGAAACGGCATCCTCGACGACGATGCGCCCCGCAGACGTCCACGTCACGCCGCGGGTCGATGTCCGGGCAAGCCGAGATGCGCTGGTGAGGTCCATCGAGACCGCGCCGCCCGAGGCGTCGAGCGACCGCACCGACATGGTGCAGGGCCGAGGCTGGCTCGCTGGCTGGACCGGACCGACCTGCATGACGGAGTGTCCAGCCGCTCCTGCAAAGCGATCTTCATAGCCGGCCGCCCCGTAGTCCGGCGTGCCGGCTTCCGTCAGCACGAAGCGACGGCCATTCATCACGGTGACCTGGCCGTTGTCACGCTGGACGTGGTTCTCGCCGACCGTACCTGAGCGCACCACGACGGCGAGGGCCTTTGGTGACGCGGTCGCCGGGGCTTCCCATGCGGATCTCCAGACCACTTGTCCCTGGCTCGGGAAGCTGGCGTAGGTCGGCAACGGCATCGCACTCGGACCGCGGGCGCCAGCCAGCGCGAACGCATAGCGAACACCGGTGACGGAGGCATCCGCATCAGGCAGGAGGTAGCGCGCCGCCTGCAGCGCGCCGGGCGCGGCGCTCGAGAGATAGACGCTTGCCTCGGAGGGCGTGGGCGACGAGCGCGCCCAATCCGGGCGGATCATCATGCGACTGTCATAGGTGTGCACGAGCACGCCCGCGCCGAGGTTCATGTGCGCGAACCACTCCCAGGCATGATCGAGGTAGGCGAAGCCATCGAGCCGACGATCACCGTTCGCGCGCACGGCCCGTACGGCATCGAAGAGCGGGCCCACCGACTGGTTCGCGTAGCTGAATCCCTCGAGAAAGGCTCCATCGCCACCGAGTGCGGAGAGGGTCTGCGCGATGTTCTCGACGCCCAGGTCGTAGCAGCGCGCAAGCCCTGGATCCTTGAGGTGCAGGCAGGCTTGCACCAGGGCCAGCGATGGCTCGAGCCACTGGTTGCTGACGGGGGTATGCACGCGCACGAACCACGGGCGCCGGTCGGCCCAGTCCTCGCAGATGCGCATGACTTCCTCCCGCAGGAGCAGTTCAAGCCTCGCACGCAGCGGAGCGGGCACCTGATCACCGAGGAGGTCGAGCATCTCGACGATGCCGCTCACCCCCCAGGCGGTCGCAAGCCAGACGCCGTCGCCACCGGGCGGCATGGTCATGTCATCGGAGGACAGGGTGGATCCGGGGCGCTGCAACGGGCGATGATCCGCGAAGGCCTCCAGCAGTGCCAGCGCACGTGCCAGCAGTTCAGGATCCTTCCTCCACGCCACCACGACCGCGAGCTCGACCCCGTACTGCCTGAGGTAGGCCGCCTGATTCACGTCCGCGCGGGCCAGCGCGTAGGCATCGCGGTTGCGCTGCAGCTTCAGGGCATCACGATCGAGCTGCGTCGGGTCGATCCCGTCGAAGGTCATCGGCCTGCGGACCCGCGTGAGCGGATCCTTCGCCGATCGCTTGGCCGAGCTCTCCAGCGCCAGCAGGCGCTCGACCAGCGACATCGAGCCCCGTGACTGCTCGAAGAGCATCGGCCACGGATTGGGAGGAGCACGGAGCGGCCCGTCCCATGCCGGGCCGGTGCGGCTGGCCACGGCGGCAAGGGCCCGGCTGGCGGCGTCGACGGCGCGTCGTGTCAGCTCCTGCTCGGCGGGCTGCGGACCTGGCGAGGACGAAGCTGCCGGCTCCTGGTGCACACCGCGAAGGGCGATGCCTGCGGCCTGCACCGGCAACGCGAGCACGCCAAGGAGCGAGTGGAACGCGATGTCACGGAGCAGGACGTGCATGCGGCGATCGTAGTGCCCGGGTCCGCCGGAGCCTGGACGGCTCAGATCACGCGCTGGCTTCGCAGCGCGCAGCCGGCGAGCTTGTAGAGCACCCGGGCTCCCACGCAGCCGTTCCACTCATCACCGGTCTCGCCCGGCGCGACCTCGCAGAGATCGAAGCCGATGACGCGGCGCCCGCTGGCGGCGAGCAGCTCAAGCAGGTGGCAGACCTCGGGGAACGAGAGCCCGCCGGGCACAGGCGTGCCCGTGTTCGGGCAGTGGTCGGGCGAGAGGCCGTCGATGTCGAAGGAGATGTAGACCTCCTTCGGGAGCGCCGCCACGATGTCCTTCGCGATCGCGTTCCACGAGGTTCCCGCGAACTGGCGGTCGCGGATCGCCTGGTCGTAGAACACCTTGATCCGGCTCATCGAGTTCTCCGCGAACGCACGCTCGCGCGCGCCGAAGTCGCGGATGCCGACCTGCACCAGCCTCGAGACGCGCGGGATGCGCGTCATCACATTGTGGTAGATGCTCGCGTGCGAGAAGGCGAAGCCCTCGAACGCCTCGCGCAGGTCCATGTGGGCGTCGATCTGCAGGACGCCGAGGCCCTTGTGCCGCTTCGCGAGTTCCTCGATCAGCCCGAAGGGGCTCGCGTGGTCGCCGCCGAGCAGCGCGGGAATCGCGCCGCGATCGATGATGCGTCGTGTCTCCTGGCGCACATGCGCGTGCACGCGCTCGCTCGCGGCGTCCACGGTGGCGAGCGCGCGCGCATGCGCCTTGT
>JAGWXC010000074.1 GCA_018970045.1 Planctomycetota bacterium
GTGATCGCCCCCACGGGCACCATCGGCCTGCTCATGGACTGCGACACCACGGGTGTCGAGCCTGACTTCGCGCTCACCAAGTTCAAGAAGCTCGCCGGCGGCGGCTACTTCAAGATCGCGAACCAGTCGCTGCGGCCGGCCCTGCGTTCGCTCGGCTACACCAACGCCCAGACCGATGACATCCTGACCTATGTCATGGGCAGCCTGAGCCTCGATGTGCCGATGGCCGACGAGCGGGGCACGATCTCGGCGAGCCAGCCGTCGTTCCGATCGTTCCTGATCGAGGCGGGCTTCACCAACGAGGAGCTCATCACGCTCGAAAACGGCCTGCCGTCGTGCTTCGAGATCGGCTTCGCCTTCTCGGCCTGGAGCATGCCTGAGCGCGTCCTGCGCAAGGCCGGCGTCGATGCCGAGCGCGCCAAGGCCGACATGACGTTCAACGGCCTGCGCGCCTTGGGCCTGAACCGTCGCCAGATCGATGCCCTCAACCGCGTCATCTGCGGCACGGGCACCATCGAAGGCGCTCCGCACCTCAAGGATGCGCACCTGCCGGTCTTCGACTGCGCCAACAAGTGCGGCACGATCGGCAAGCGCTTCATCGCCGCCGAAGGGCACATCCGCATGATGGCCGCGGCCCAGCCGTTCATCTCCGGCGCGATCTCCAAGACGATCAACCTCCCCAACGAGGCGAGCGTCGACGAGATCGGCAAGGCGTACCGTCTGTCGTGGGAGCTCGGCCTGAAGGCCAACGCGCTCTACCGCGATGGCTGCAAGCTGAGCCAGCCCTTGGCCACCAAGAGCGACGCCTCCACGAGTGATGCCGCGGACCACGCCGAGGAAGCCGACCTCGATGGCCTGCCCGACGAGGCCAAGGTCCCCGCGGCCGATGGCCAGCCGCAGATCATCGAGCGCGTCGTCGAGCGCATCGTCGAGCGCGTGATCGAGCGTCCGTCGCGACGTCGCCTCAGCGACACGCGCCAGAGCATCACGCACAAGTTCAACGTGGCCGGCCACGAGGGCTACCTCGTCGTGGGTCTCTACGAAGATGGCATGCCCGGCGAGCTGTTCATCACGATGGCCAAGGAAGGTTCGACCATCGGTGGCCTGATGGACTCGCTCGGCACCGCGATCAGCGTGGCGCTCCAGTACGGCGTGCCGCTGCAGAGCCTCGTGAACAAGTTCGCGCACCAGCGCTTCGAACCGATGGGCATGACGCAGAACCGCGACATCCCCATCGCCAAGAGCCTCGTGGACTACATCTTCCGCTGGATGGGCATGGAGTTCATCCAGGGCTACCGTGAACAGAACGCCCCGCACCGCGCCGGCATGGATGCCGGCTCCCACGCTCCCGCCGTCGTCGGCGGTGCACGGGATCACGTCAAGGAGGACTCATGGAACGACCGGACTGCAGCGTCGCACGTCTCCCGCGCCTCGAGCCACACCGCTTCGGGCGAACTGAATCTGGGCGGCCGGATCAGCGGGACCCATGGGGCGTCCGACTCGTCGGACTGCTGCGATGGGGATTCCGCCTCGTGCAAGCACGCCGCAGCGCCCGCTGGGAGCGTGACGAGCTCGACCGGTGCGAAGGTGATGACCAACGCACTCGACGCGCAGGCAGCCTCCGCCATGGGTGATGCCCCGCCGTGCAGCGTGTGCGGTGCGATCACCGTGCGCAACGGCACGTGCTATCGATGCTTCAACTGCGGCGCCAGCCAGGGCTGCAGCTGATCGAACCACTGGTGGCCGGTCGTTCCGGCCATCACCAACCATGCTGGGCGCTTCGCTCCGACGACGCCCGGCAGACAGCGATGGGGGCAGTTGCCCCAAGGAGACCAAGCGGTCGGCAAAGAACGGATCCTCTGAGCACTGGTCAGACAAGCACGGAACGGTGGCGTCTGACCCCCTGAGCGGGTTCATCCCGAGCAGGTGTGGCCGTCCTCGGAGGCGCTCCCCCATCGCCCTTGCCACAACCCAGGGCCGCAAGGCCCTGTTCCTCCCGGCCCGCCGCAGACCCACCAGCTGCGGCGGGCCCTTTTTTGCGCACACGCGTTGGCGACGCGATCGGCAAGGCCCTTGGCTGCGGCGGGCCCTTTTCTTCCGCGCGCTAGACTCTCCTCCTTCCATGACGATCTCCACTCGACTGCAGCCGCGCTACCGCTTCTGGATGGCGCTCTACACGATCATGTGCCTCGCGTTCGGTTTGTGGGGCGCCTACGACTACTGGGTCAAGTACCCCGCGCTCGAGGCCTCGGCGCGCGACTACACCCGCCTCAAGAATCGACAGGACGAACTCGCCGCCGCAGCCAAGAACCGCACGCTGTCCGATGACGAGACCAAGGAGTACGAGGCAGCCAAGGCCCGCCTGACCGCCGAGTTCGCCGAGCCGCCGACCCCGCCATCGGGCTTCGACAAGCCCTTCCAGCTCTGGGGCTACGTGATCGGCTGCGGCGTGGTGGGTTTCCCGTGGTGCGCCTGGCTCCTGGCCAGCGCCGCCCGCAAGAAGTGGACGCTGCACGAGGATGGCTCGCTCGACACGCCCCAGGGAACCATTTCCGCCGAGCGCCTCACCGACATCGAGATGGACAGGTGGATGAGCAAGTCCATCGCGGTCGTCAAGGATGCCGATGGCCGCGAGTACCCGCTCGACGACTACAAGTGGAAGAACACCGACAAGATCGTCGTCGAGCTCTGCCGCCGGTTCCACCCGGGCCAGTGGACCGATGAGGCGCGCCCGGTCGACGAGGGCAAGGACGCCGACGATGCCAAGGGCGGCGACCCCGAGGAGGCGCCGACGACGGAGGTGTCGCGATGAGCGTGCCGTCGCTGCAGGATCCGACGAGCGCCATCGAGAAGCGCGACCGCTGCGGCGATCTGCCGCACCGACCTCGTGTGCTGCTGGGCAAGATGGGCCTCGATGGCCATGACCGAGGCGTGAAGCTGATCGCCCGCGTGCTGCGCGATGCCGGCGTGCACGTGATCTACAGCGGCCTCTGGCAGACGCCGCGCAGCCTCGCCATCGGCGCGCGCGACGAGGACGCCGACGTCATCGCCTGCAGCATGATGAGCAACTCGCATCTGGTGCTCGTGCCAAGGCTGCTCGAGGAGTGCCGCGCGGTTGGTCGCCCGGACATGCCCGTCAACGTGGGCGGCATCATCCCGCAGGAAGACGTGCCCACGCTGCTCTCGGCGGGCGTGCGCCGCATCTACCACACCGGGACCGGCATGGAGGAGATCGTGCAGAGCGTGCGTGAGTGCGTGCGCGCGTACGCACCGCTGCAGTCGACCTCGACGAACGCCACTCTGGCGCGGCAGATCAGCCTCGCCCACGCCGGCGCGCTCCCTGCGGGGACAACGCTGCGCCGACCGGCGCGCGTCGTGGGCATCACCGGTTCGCCGGGTGCCGGCAAGAGCACGCTCGTGGCGGCGCTCGCCGCCGAAGCCGTGCGGCGGGGCGAACGCGTCGCCGTGGTCGCCTTCGACCCGATGAGTCCGATCACCGGTGGTGCGCTGCTGGGCGACCGGCTGCGCGTGGACTTCAACGCCGTCGATGAGAAGGTCTTCTACCGGAGCCTGGCGATCGTGGGCGAGGACTACCGGAGCCTTCCGCAGATCACGGGCCTGATCGGTGCAGCGGGCTTCGACACCTTGATCGTGGAGACCGTTGGGGCCGGCCAGAACGACGTCGCCATCCGCGAGCACGTGGACCGCACCGCGGTCGTGGTCGTGCCGGGCATGGGCGATGCCGTGCAGATGGACAAGGCGGGCATCCTCGAGATCGCGGACCTCTTCGTCGCCAACAAGGCCGATCACGCCGGCGAGGCGAAGCTCGTGCGCGAACTGCTCGACATCGCCTCGGGCCGCCGCATCCTCGAGACGATCGCCACCCAAGGCAAGGGCATCGTCGAGCTCTACGAGGCGCTGCTTGCAGCCTGAGTCGGAAGCGTTCGCCAGGGAGCCATCGTGCTGACCGCCCTGCTCGTGAGCCTCGGCATCATCGCCGCGCGCCTGGTCGATGTCTCGATCGGCGTCGTGCGGACCGTCGCGATCGTGCAGGGCCACAAGGGCCGCGCGTTCGTGCTCGCCTTCATCGAAGTGCTCGTGTGGGTGCTCGTGGTGAGCAAGGTCATCCTGACCGTGCAGGATCACCCGTGGTACGCGATCCCCTACGCGCTCGGCTTCGCGCTCGGCAACTGGCTCGGCATGGTCGTCGAGGCGCGCATGGCCAGCGGGCATTCGGTCGTGCGTGTCTTCACGCGCAAGGGCGACGAGATGGCGGCGACGCTGCGCGACCAAGGCATCACCGTCACCGTCTTCGACGGCCGCGGACGCGATGGCCCCGTGCAGATGCTCTTCATCGAGACCCGCCGCCGCGGATCCAAGCGGGTTATTGAACTCGCACGGGGCGTGGATCCGACCTGCTACCACGTGGTGGCGGACATCAAGAGCACGAGCGCCAGCGCGCACTGACGTCGAACGGCTGCCCAGGCAGGCCGGTGTCTGGACCGGGAGCGATGCGCGCGCGGGACGGGTTGCATCAGGGGGCACCGCTACACTTCGCGCCCCATGTCCACCGTCAACCTGCCCCGGAACACGAACCAAGCCCTCGGCATCGGCCAGTACGCGATCGACTTCATGAAGTCGGGCGAGCCCGCCGAGTCGGTCCTCACCCGCACCAAGCTCTTCCACGCCGATGCGGTGCTGTGCGGCCTGAGCGCGATCGCGCTGGGCACGAACGCGCCGGTGCTGCTGCGCGAGGAAGCGCTGCGCTATAAGAACAAGAAGCACGGCGCCACGGTCTTCGGCAGCTCGAAGCGCGTGCAGCCGGAGAAGGCGATCGTCGCCAACAGCGCCGCCGTGCGCGAGTGGGATTCCAACGGCACCAACTTCGGCTTCAACCCGGGGCTCGGCCACACCGCCGGCGAGTTCGGCCACAACGACTTCTATCCCGTGCCGATCGCCGCGGCCCAGATCATGGGCCTCGACGGCGTCACCGCCCTGCGAGGCATGGTTTGCCTCGATGAGATCCGCGGCCGGCTCGCCGAAGTCTTCAGCCTGAAGACGTACAAGATCGACCACGTGGTGCACGGCGCGATCGCCAGCGCCGCGACCTACGGCGCCATGATGGGCGCCACCGCCGAGCAGATCGAGAGCGCGATCGGCATGTTCGTCGCGCACCACATCCCGTGGCGCGCCATCCGCGCCGGCAAGCAGCTCAGCGACTCCAAGGGCGCGAGCGCCGCGATCAGCACCGAGGCCGCAATCCTCTGCATGCGCCGAAGCATGCAGGGCTTCCTCGGGCCGCGCGACATCTTCCGCAACCCCGAGAGCATGTTCCGCCAGTTCATGAAGACGCAGGGCGACAGCCCGTTCGATCTCGTGCTGGGCTTCTCGGGCGACGACTTTGCCGTCATGGGCATGCACTTCAAGCTCGGCCTGTACGAGCACCAGAGCGCGGGCGCGCTCCAGGCGATCATCGACCTCGCCTTCGCCAACCGCGACATCCTGCAGAAGCCCGGCACCATCAAGTCGATCCGCATCGTGGCCTACGAACCGGCCTTCGGCATCATCGGCGATCCGGCCAAGCGGGACCCCAAGACCCGCCAGAGCGCCGACCACAGCATGGTCTACATCGTCAGCACGCTGCTGCGGAAGGCGATCGAGGCCGCCGCGCAGGATGGCGCCGAGTCGATCGGGGCCGCCAACGACGACTGGTGGAAGCGCCTGATGCTCGGGCCGCACGACTACTCCGCCGACGCGATCAAGAACCCGCGCACGCGCGAGCTCATGGCGAAGATCGACTTCGCCCACGGCGGCGAGGAGTACGACCGGCGCTACCCGGACGGCATCCCCACCTCGGTCGTGATCGAGACGACCGACGGCCGCACGCTCGACAGCGGCCTCGTGATGTACCCGGCCGGCCACGCACGCAACACGACCGCCGACCTGCGCGGGATCCTGAACGCGAAGTTCCGGATGCTCGGCTCCCTCGGCCTCGCGAAGCCCTCGCGGCTCGTCGAGCGGCTCATGGCCATCGACGCGCTGTCGGCCAAGCAGGTGGCGAAGCTCCACGACTTCGACATCCTCGACCGCGGCCGGTTCGAGTGAGCGTGATCGGGCGGTGCGCGGACGGCGATTGGTTCCAGTGAGGGCTAATCGCCAGTGAGGGCTAATCGCCAGTGAGGGCCAATCGTCAGCGCAGGGCGCGCAGCTTCATGCCGCCCTGTTGGCGCTCGAACTCGATGGCGTCGAACTTGAACTGGCCGTGCAGGTGCGGCGTGAGTTGCAGTTCGATCGTCTTGGGGCCGGTAGCGCGCGTGACGACGTCGGAACTGAACATGCCGTAGTTGGTGCGGTTGAGGAACTCCATCACGGCGCTCCTCTGCTCGTCCATCCAGGCCGCGAACGCGGGTTCGCCTCCGCGCGCATCCCACTCCTTGCGCGCTTCCTTCGTCAGCATCTGCGCGTAGAACGGCGGGTACTCGCGGTTGCGGATCGCGTTCTGCAGGTGGGCGATGACCTGCGATGGCGTGAACGCACGCAGTTCGATGGTCCCATCCGTGTGCTCGATGCGCAGTTCGAGGGCAGGCCCGCTTCCATCGGTGGCACCCACCCCCGGCACGGGCGCCTCGCCCGTCGGCGTCACGACCTCGGTCGAGCCGAACTTGCCCGAAGCCACGGCAGGCCGATCGCGATAGACCACTCGCGTGCCATCGGGCAGCGTGTGGTCGACCTCGTCCTTCGCACGGTCGCTGAGCGGGTTGCGGTAGCGGTACTCGACGCGCTCGGGCGCGCACGCCGAGGCCAGCAGCGCCACGACCAGCAACGCACGACTCATCCGCGGGTTTCCACCGGGATCGGCAGTCGATCGGGCAGGTCGCGGCCGGGCGTCCACGCCAGGCGCACGCGCCACGCCGGGCTCGGCTCCGGGGCATCGACGCGCCAGTGCGTGCCTCGGCTTTCCGTGCGTTCCAGCGCTGCACGCGCCATGAGGTGCGCCACGGTCAGCAGGTTCTGCGCTTCCCATCCGGATGGCCGCTCAAAGACCGCGTGCAATCCGTAGCGACCCCAGAACTCGATCATCTTGAGGACATCCTCGAGCCGCGTGGCCGAGCGCTGCACACCGACGTTGCGCCACATCGCGCTGCGCAGGCTGGCGCGGATGTCGGCGACGTCGAGATCGCCACGCTCCGGGACATCGATGCGGCTTTCGGTGTGCACCGGCACCGGATCGGGCAGCGCATCCGCGGCGATGGCCAGTGCGACGCGCCGCCCGAAGACCAGTCCGTCGAGCAAACTGTTGCTGGCCAGTCGATTGGCGCCATGCACGCCATTGGACGCGCTCTCGCCGCAGGCATACAAGCCGCGCAGGCTCGTGCGACCGGAAAGATCGGCAAGCACCCCGCCGATCGTGTAGTGCGCCGCAGGATTCACCGGAATCAACTCGCGCGATGCATCGAGCCCGAACCCGGCGAGCATGCGATCGAGCCCCGGGAAGCGCCGCGCGAAGAAGCCGGGCTCACCCCCACCCAGATGCCGGCAGTCAAGGAACGCATGGCTCTGCCCGGTCCGCGCCAAGTGCTCGACGATGCCACGACTGACGATGTCGCGCGGCGCGAGCTCCCCCATGGGATGCACGCCCTGCATGAACCGCGTGCCGGAGGCATCGACGAGCCAAGCCCCCTCGCCGCGCACCGCCTCGCTGATGAGGTGGCGCGGCGCACCCGCGACGTAAAGACTTGTAGGGTGGAACTGCATGAACTCCAGGTCGGCCACCGTCGCTCCCGCTCGCCATGCCATGGCGACGGCATCGCCCGTGGCCACCTTCGGATTGGTGGTCTCGCGATACACCTGCCCCGCGCCGCCGCACGCGAGCACGATCGCCCGGGCCCAGACGATCTGCAGGCCGAACCGCGGATGCCATGTGAGCACGCCTGCCGCCCGGCGCTCGCCACCATCATCACGCGTGAGGACATCGAGCGCAAAGCACCGATCGAAGAGCCGAACGGCACCGAGCGCGCGCACCTTGGCGATGAGCGCCGCAGCGAGCGCTGCACCGGTCGCGTCGCCATCGGCGTGCACGATGCGGTCCTGCCGGTGGCCACCTTCGCGCCCGAGGCTCACGGTGCCGTCGGCATCACGATCGACACGCATCCCCCACTCGATCATCTGCTCGACTTCAGCCGGGCCCTCGCGCACGAGCACCGACACGGCCTCGGGATCACAGAGCCCGGCGCCCGCCTCAAGCGTGTCCGACTCGTGCTGGGCGATGCTGTCCTCGGCGCTGCGAACCGTGGCGATGCCGCCCTGCGCCCAGCTCGTGCTCGACAGGTCGAGTGACTCCTTCGCGAGCACGATCACGTCACCATGCGAGGACGCCTCGATCGCGCAACGAAGCCCTGCCACGCCGCTGCCCACGACCAGCGTGTCCGTGAAGATCTGCGGCAGCAGCGAGCTGCGGAACGGGATCAGGTGACGACGCTGGATCGCGAGGGCGGTCACGGCGTGCCGTTCGTTGACGGGCTCCCCTCCTTCGAGGGTGCGGGATCCTGGATCGGGGCCTCGGTCCGCACCGGCTCGAAGGCGGCAGGCAACGCAAAGTCCGCCAGCCAGACCTGGCTTGTGTTCTCGGGGCCGCGCTTGCTGGTCCAGATCATCCGCTTGCCATCGGCACTGAAGGCCGGCAGCACGTCGGCACCGGCCGCATGCGTCACACGGACCTTGGTCGATCCATCACGCTGCATCGGCATGCCGGCGCCGGTCGTCCAGCGTGCGCTGTCGATCAGGAACACCTCGTAGTTCTGGTGGCCGAGCTCGCTCGTGGCGTAGGCCATCGCGGTCGAGGCTGGATGCCAGAACGGCCCCCAGTTCACGGTGTCGCCCATGGTCAGCTGGTGCACGCGGCTCACGCCGAGGATGCGGCCGTCGTCCGTGCGATCGAGATCGCCCACGAACAGCTGCAGGTGGCCATCACCGGTCCGATCGCTGCGGAAGCAGATGCGCGATGCATCCGGGCTGAAGAACGGACCGCCGTCATAGCCCGGCTCGCGCACGAGCGGCGTCGTCGCTCCGGTCTGGAGATCGAGCGAGTACAGGTCGCCCTGCCCAGTGGCCAGCGAGCAATAGATGAGATGCCGGCCATCTGCGCTGAGGTTGCCCTCGGCGACGTAGGCGCTGCCATCACCGACGAGCGTCGTCAGGTCGGCCGGCGTGATCTCGCTGCCCTGGGCACGGCCCTTGAGATCGAGCGAGACGATGCGCATTTCGGGCGGGAAGCTCCATCGGTACCGACCGGTGCCGCGCTGGTAGCCGGGCGAATTGCTGGCAGTCGGCGCAACGAGCGTGGTCGCGAAGATGATGCGATCAGGGTTCTTGGGATCGAACCATCCGCAGGTATTCGCGCTGCCCTTCGGGCTGATGATCCAGCTGTTGGCCAACGCCGGCTTCCCGTCAGCGCCCGTGACGAGGTCAGCAAGCACCATCGCGTAGTGATCATCCGGCGCCTTGCCAGCCTCGGGCTGCGGCACGCCCTGGAACAGCACACGCCTGCCTGACGGATCGATGTAGTTCTCACCTGCTCGGACCCAATCGCGACCGAACGTGAGCTGCACGGCGTTGGTCAGGATCGGCGCCTCGGCCGAGGCCCAGTCGGCGGCAGGATTCGATGGCTCGGTCGCTGGATGGGACGCATTCGCGGAAGATCCCGCCGCTCCCGTCGGCGCCGTCGCGCCCGTCGACGAGATCGTCCCAACCTCCCTCACGGAGCCGGTGCTGGTTCCGGTACAGGCGGCAAGCACGACAGGAGCAAGAAGCATGATCGATCGGTTCATGGTGCAATGGGCGCCGTGGCGCAGCGAGCAAGTGTAGATCAGCCCCTTCCCGAGGGCATCGGGTTTCGCGTCCTCTGGAGCGATCGCTCGCTGCTGGTGCTGGACAAGGACAGTGGACTGCTCAGCGTGCCCGGCATCGGCGAGGACAAGGCCGACTGCCTGGCCAGCCGCGCGGCACGGTGCTTCCGCGGGGCGAGGATCGTGCACCGGCTCGACCGTGACACGAGCGGCTGCATCGTCATGGCGCTTGATGCGCGGACCCACCGTGACCTCAGCGTGCAGTTCCAGGAACGCACGGTCGAGAAGGCGTACGAGGCGCTCGTCCACGGCATCATCGTCGGCGACGAGGGCCTGATCGACCTGCCGCTGCGCAAGGACCTGGTGAACACGCCGCTGCAGGTGGTGGACCATGTGCATGGGCGCCCTGCACAGACGAGCTGGCGCGTGATGTCGCGCGATGCTGCGCGCGCAACCACAAGGCTTGAGCTGCTGCCCCGCACCGGACGCAGCCACCAACTGCGAGTGCATTGCCGGGAGCTCGGGCACGCGATCCTTGGCGATGACCTCTATGCGCTGCCGGCCGTCCGCGCGATGGCGCCGCGACTCTGCCTTCACGCGCGCTCGGTGGGGTTCATGCACCCCGCGACCGGCGAGCGCATGATGGTCGAGTGCCCGACGCCCTTCTGATCGCTGCGTGGCCTGATCGAGCGCTCGTCCTTGCGCTCCCTCGGGTTCCGGCTGCGCGGACGCGCGCGCTGCACCCGGCTCCGCGCGCGCTCCTCCTGCGTCGCTCGGCGGGGCTGGCACCCGCCTCCGATGGTCGCACACCGTGCCGCCTTCGCGACTC
>JAGWXC010000317.1 GCA_018970045.1 Planctomycetota bacterium
CCGCAGCTGCCGCGCGAACAGGTCTGGGAGCATGCCCAGTCCGATGCTGGCAACTGCCTGGGTCGCCGCTGCCCCAACCACGATGCGTGCTTCTACCAGGCGGCGCGACGGCGCATGGAGAACGGTGATCTCCTGGTCTGCAACCATGCGCTCTTCTTCAGTGATCTGGCGCTGCGGAGGATCGGCCGCGGGTTCCTGCCCGACTATCGGCATGTGATCCTCGATGAGGCGCACGCGATCGAGGAGGTCGCGTGCGAGCACTTCGGGGCGCGGCTGTCGGAGTCGCGGGTGGCGCACCTGCTGCGCACGCTGCACGATGCGCGCCAGCACCGCGGCGGGCTCTGGACCGTCCGCGTGCAGGACGGCGGCGAAGGCACGATCCAGCAGGCGATCCTCGCGGTCGATCGCTGCCGCGAGGCGAGCGAGGCGTTCTTCGGCGATCTCTGGCGGTGGCACCAGTCGGCTGGCGGAGCCGGACGCGTGCGCGAGGCAGGGATCGTGGGCAATCCGCTGACCCCCGCGTTGTCGGAGCTGGCGGCGCTGCTGGCGCTCGTGCGCGAGCGAGCCTCGAGCGATGGTGATGCAGCCGAGGTGAACGCCTGGCAGCAGCGCACGGCTGACATGGCTGCCGCCGCCGAGGCGCTCGTGGCGCAGTCGCTGTCGGGATGCGTGTACTGGGTCGAGGCCGGTGGCCGTCGCAAGGCCCATGGTGGCGCGCGACCCGATGTCGCGCTCGTGAGCGCGGCGGTCGACGTTGGGCCGGTGCTGCGCGAAAACCTCTTCGGGCGCGAGGTGTCGGTCGTCATGACGAGCGCCACGCTCAGCACGCGGCCGGGTGACTTCCGTCACACTGCCGTTGCGCTTGGGTGCGACGACCCCACCACGCTGCAGGTCGGCAGCCCGTTCGACTACGCGAACCTGGTGGAGCTCTTCCTCGATGTCTCGATGCCCGAGCCGTCGAGCCCTGCCTACGTCGAGTCACTGGCCGATCGCGTGCTGCGCCACGTCGGCGAGACCGATGGCGGGGCGTTCGTGCTCTTCACGAGCATCGACACCATGCACCGCGTCGCGGAGCTCGCCTCGCACGAGCTGGTGTCGCGCGGGCATCCGTTGCACGTCCAGGGGCTTGGCGTCCCCAATCGGCTGCTCATCGAGCGCTTCCGGCAGGACGAACGCAGCGTGCTCTTCGGCGTGAGCAGCTTCTGGCAGGGGATCGACGTGCGCGGCCGCGCCTTGCGCAACGTGATCATCACGCGGCTGCCGTTCGAGGTGCCCGACCTGCCGCTCGTGCAGGCGCGTCAGGAACTCGTCCAGTCGCGCGGCGGCAATGCCTTCATGGATGACCAGCTGCCGCGCGCCATCCTGCGGTTCAAGCAAGGTTTCGGCCGGCTGGTGCGCAGCGCGACCGACGCAGGCCGGGTGGTCGTGCTCGATCCGCGCATCGTGAGCAAGCGCTACGGTCGGCTGTTCCTCGATGCGCTTCCCGAAGGGCTCGAGCCGCGGATCATCCGCGCACCCGAGCCGGAGCCGTTCGACGAGGGCCCGTCGTACGACGGTCCATCGTGGGACTGACCGTCACCGACGGTCGGCCTGCCTGGAACGACACGCGGGACGCTGCCAGGCAGCGTCCCGCGCGGGATTCAGGCGAAGTGGATGGCGCTCACTTCTTGGCTGCATCGA
>JAGWXC010000075.1 GCA_018970045.1 Planctomycetota bacterium
GCCGGCCACTTCGTGAAGATGGTCCACAACGGCATCGAGTACGGACTCATGGCCGCCTACGCCGAAGGATTCAACCTGCTCCGACAGGCCAACCGCGGCTTGGCGCCGGCGGCGGCGAGCTCGGAGTCGACGCCGCTGCGCGATCCATCGCACTACCGATACGACTTCGACCTTGCCGACATCGCGGAACTCTGGCGGCGCGGATCCGTCATTCCAAGTTGGCTGCTTGACCTGACTGCTCAGGCCATGGCGGGCGACCCCAACCTCGACTCCTTCGCCGGTCGCGTGAGCGACAGTGGCGAAGGGCGCTGGACCGTGCAGGCAGCCGTTGACCTTGGCGTTCCGGCACATGTCCTGACCGCTTCACTCTTCGAGCGCTTCTCCAGCCGCGGCGAGGCCCTCTTCGCCGACAAGGTCTGCAGCGCCATGCGCAAGGGCTTTGGCGGGCACCTCGAACGCAAGAACCCCTGACGCCTCGGGCGCGCTGCACGCAACGACGGGCAGGCGCAGTGGCTGCTGCCCTGCCGGGAGGCCCTCACGGCATGGGCGGCGGTGGCGGGACCGGTTCGCGAGCGCGTCGTGCGACCGCCGTACGGGTGAGCTGTTCCGGCAAGCCCTGCAGGGCCGGGTGCACCATGGTGAGGAAGCCCAGCGCCGGTGCAAAGAGGACGACCAGCGCCAAGAGGCAGCGCAGCGCTCGACGCGCGACCGAAGCACGCCACGGGGATCCCAGTTCGGTGCTCACGACGACACCACCGACCAACCACTTCCCGATCGATGCACCGAGGAACGACTCGGCGATCGATGCCTGCGCCCAACCGATCACGAGCATCAGGCTCGACGCCGCGGCTGCGGTGGAATCGGCGGTCCACGATGGCATCGCCAACAGTTCGCGCACCGAGGCGTCCATGAGCAGCATCGACACGACTGCACCCGGAACGAGATCGATCACCAGCGCCAGTGCACGACGGCCCAAGGGCAGCGGTTCCCAGCCTGCGGGCAGCACGCCCGCGGCGTCAGGACCCGATCGCAGCAGGAAGACGGCCAGGAGCGCCGCCACCGTGATCGCCCCGAGCAGCGGCAGATGCAGCCAGAGACCGGTGGTTCGCGCCTGCTCCTTCACGGGCTCGGATGCTGACGCCGCGGATCCATCCATGCCGAGCACCGACATGAAGAGCTCCTCGCCGCGGAGACTGAAGACCACGAATCGGTCGCCTCGCCCAGCCACGCACCACGGGTCGGTGCTCGCGTGCAGTTCGTGGGCGACGACCGCGCCGGATGACGTGAGCGACACGAGTTCACGACGACCTTCGCTCAGGTTCACGACCGTCGGACGGGACGCGCCCGGCACCACATGCACGGCAGCCGAGGGTACGGGCCAACGCTGCGAGGTCCATTGATCACCCAGCCTCGTCCACGTGCGGAGCGCATCGCCCTCGATCGCGGCGAGCGCGGCGGATGGTTGCCCCTGCACCGGCCACGGCACGAACCATGACGCCTCTGGAAGATCGGCCGGAACCTCGACTGGACTCCACGTCGTTGCGGTCGGGCGCACCAGCTCGATGCCCGCTGGTGTGCGGCGTGCGACGGCGGGCGATCCTGGAAGGGCCGCAAGGCCACGCCAGCCATCGGCTGCCACCTGAGGCTCGAGCTTCATCGAGCCCAACGGCACGTCGTAGTACGTGCCCACGGCCAGATTGCGCCGAACGGTCGAGCTGGCGACGTCGAAGACCGGTTCGCCCGGCCGCCCCTGCTCGGGGCCAAACACAATCCACAGCCGATCGCCCGTGGCGACGAGATCGACCACCGGGCGCGCAAACTCGAACGCCTGTCGCATGCCCAGCGGCCCCATGTCCGCGGCGTGGTGCATGATCCTCGCACCCGGCATGCCACCGATGCCCGGTGTCGGGATGACGACCCAGACGTGGTCGCCGCTCGACGCCACGCGGAGCATGCCTTCGCCCGTGGCCTGCTGCGCGTCTGCGCGCATCGTGAGTGCAGCCATCATCGACGCGATCACGATGGACGCCATGCGGACCCCTGCGAGCAGCCGACCGATCACGGCACCACCTCCGGCTGCAGTGCGTCACGGATCTCGGAGAGCTTCAACACCTTGGCCTTCGTGCCAGGCTCGAACGAGGCGGGCTCATAGAGGTACAGATCCGCGGTCGCACCATGATCAGGTGACCTGAGCGTGCAATGCCCGCAGAGGACATCGACTCCGGCGAGCGTGCGCCATTGCCCTGCGTCGAGTTCGGACGCGGCCACGATGCGATCATCCACCAGGATGCTCGCGGCTCGCGGTCGACCGAGGTGATCCCAGCCAATCGCTCGATCGCCCCACGATGACCACGCCAGCGCGCCTTCATCCCATGAGCGCACCGGCTCGGCCGTTGGCAGCGGTGCGACCCCAAGCAACCACGGCAGATGCATCGGCAAGAGGGCCTGCGCCCAGCCCTCGGGCTCATCGCCCCGCGTGATCACGCGCAGCTGCGGAGGCTTCGGACGCAGGTCGATCACCCACGCCTCGTCACGGTCGCGACCGGCCAACGCCATGCGCTCGCCGAGCTTCTTGAGGAGCAGCGCCATGGACTCAGGCCGCTCGAGCCACCACTGCGCCTCGACGGATTCGAAGTGCTCGCCGCCCGCGTCGCGCCAACGCAACTCGAGCGTGCCGGTCGCCGTGATGGCGGCGGTGCGTTCCACGCGTGCGGCCTGCCGCGATCGGAACTCCTCGATCGGCATGGGAGCCTGCATCGGTCGGGCCGTACAGCAGCCTGCAGCGATGAGCACGGCCGTGCAGACGAGCGCGGCAGCGAGCCTCATGCCTCGCTCCGCAGCACCTCACCGAGCTGATCGGCCAGTTCCTGCACTTCATCATCACGAAGGCCGGGATTGGCGACGGCGATCGGCTCCGTGCCCTCATCGGCCCCGCGCGGCATGAAGAGCCAGCGCTCGCCGTCAGGCCCTTGGTCGATCCGTAGATGGCGAAGGGCCCGCTTTCGCAGGAGAATCAGCGCCAGCAGCCACCGATAGCGCGCCCGTCGAGGGTCGGCATCGTCCATGCGGCGGACCATGTCCAGCAGCGTGTCGTCGTCGATGAAGGACTGGCGCTTCTGGCCGGGCTCAGGCGCGGTGGTTCGCCAGAACGCCAGCAGCCGATCGGGCCTGCGGCCCTCATCCCACGCCCGCACGCTCACATCGACGCGTGCGAACGGAGGCGCATCGGGAAGATCCTGTTCCACCATCGCCGCCACGAACGGCGCGCCCGGGGCGATCGCCTCGCCGGTGAGCGCACAGACACCGCCGAACCGACCGAGCTCGAAGTCACTCCTGGACATGAGGGCTATCCTAGCCGCGCCGCCATGTTCGATGCCCTGCTGCACACGTTGCGATCGACCAACCCCTGGGTGCTCGCCGTCGAGCTCTCGCTGGTCTGGATCGCGTCGTACATGGTGCTTCGCTTCCTCGATCGCACGCGCGGCGCGGGCTCCTTCCGCGGCACGCTGATCGTCGTGGTGGCGCTCGTGCTGCTCGTGCGGCCGCTCGCGTCCCTCGGCGACGAGCTCGCGCGACTCCGGCTCATCGTCGATGCGCTCCTGGCCGCGCTGCTCATCAGCATGCTCGTCGTCTTCGGGCCCGAGCTGCGGCAGGGCCTCGTGCGGTTGGGGGAATCGCTGCTTCCCTCGCGCACCCGCGTCCGGACCGACGCCGAGTCGATCGCCAGCGCGGTGAGAACGCTGTCCCGCGCGCACATCGGTGCGATCATCGTGATCGAACGCGGCGATTCGCTGGGGGACCTGGCGCGCTCAGGCGTGCAGCTCGATGCGCGGCTGGAGCCACGCTTGATCGAGTCGCTGTTCTGGCCGAACAGTCCGCTGCACGACCTGGCGGTCGTCGTGCACGGCAACCGCATCGTCGCCGCAAGCGTGGAGTTGCCGCTCGCCGGTGGCGAGGTGGATGCCACGGCGCATGGCGCACGTCATCGCGCAGCCGTCGGCGTCACCCTTGACACCGATGCCTTGGTGGTGGTCGTGAGCGAGGAAACCGGGCTGATCCGCCTTGCCGAGCGCGGGAGCCTGGGCGATCCCATCGACCGCGAACGTGTGGGCGAGGCGCTCACCCGCAGGCTCGGCGGCGCATCGCGCGCGCAGCGACGCAAGGAGGCCGCATGATCGCCTTCCTCCGGTCGCAGGGATTCAACATCGTGGCCGCCACGCTGCTCACGCTGGCGATCTGGATGCTGGCTGCCGAGCGCACCAGCGTGACCGAGTCGTTCTCGGGTCGCGTGCAGGTGCAGGTGCCTGCCGGCGCCGACGTCTACCTGGCCAAGGGAACCTCCAAGGAGACGATCGAGGTCCGCGTCAACGGATCGCGTTCGGCGGTCGACCGCGCGCGGCGTGCACTTGCCGCAGGCCTTGCGCTCGATGTCGTGCCGACCTCTGCCGGCGACTACGACATCGATGTCGCGCAGGCGCTGCAGGCCGCGTCGCAGCCCATGCGCGAGCTGGCGATCCTGTCCGTCGAGCCGGCCTCGATGCGGCTGACCATGGGCACCATCGTGACGGTGAAGGCAGGCATCGCCCTGCCGCTGCGATCGGACCAGGTCGATGGCGACGCTGTCGTTGAACCGGCTGAAGCCACGGTGCGGCTGCCTGCGGAGGCCGTCGCCGCGTGGCCCGAACCGCGCAAGGTGAATGCGCTCCTCGAACTGTCAAGCTTCGCGACCGACCAGCCGCGGAGCGTGACCGCTGCGCTGCGGGCGCCGACCGAACTAGCGACCTGGGCCGATCATGTGCGCATCGAGCCGGCCGAGACCACGGTCAAGGCCCGGCTCCGGCGCGATCGCGGCATGACGGTGATCCCGCGCGTACCACTGCGGATCAACGCAAGCCCCCGAGCCTTCAACGAGTACACCGTGCGCATCGAGGGTGAGCCTGCCGTGCTGCAGGTCGAGGTCAGCGGACCACGTGCAGCGGTCGCGGCGCTGGAGGACTGGACCGGCACGGTCTATGCGCAGGTCGACCTTGCCGACCGCCAGCTCGCCGCGGGCGAACTGATCCTGCCGATCACGCACTGGAACCTGCCGCCCGGGCTCGAACCAACGCGCGCGGGCGAGCAGCCTGCGGCCAGCGTGGCGATCAGGCTCGTGCTGGTTCCCATCGGGGCGACCGACACCCCCGCGTCGTCACCCGTTCCGCCGGCGCAACGCGAGTAGCGACCTCATCACGCGCGCAGGATCGCGCACCACTGCTTCTTGCCGCGTCGCACGAGCGCCGCGCGGCCGTGCATGAGCTCGCGCTCGGTCAGCACCGCATCGGGCGAGGCCTTCACGCCGTTCACGAGCACGCTGCCCGCCTGCAGGAACTCACGGGCCTCGCGCTTGCTGGCCGCGAGCACCTTGCTGTCGGCCAGTGCATCGACGAGCGGTATGCCCGCGGCGAGCCGCTCGGCCGGCACGGCCCATGATGGGACCTCACCCGCCACATCAGCGACCTGGCCAGCGTCGAGCTGCTGCACATCGCCGCTGAAGAGCGCCTTCGCCGTGGCGGCCGCGCGCGCGCACTCGTGCGCGCCGTGGAGAAGCGTGATGAGTTCGTCGGCCAGCACCCGATGGGCCTCACGTGCGCCGGGATTCGCCGCGTGGGCGGCCTCGAGCTCGGTAACGCGCGCCTGGGGAAGGAAGGTCAGCCACCTCAGGAACTTCACCACGTCGGCATCGGCGGAGTTCAGCAGGTACTGGTGCAAGCGGTACGGCGAGGTCCTGTCGGCGGTGAGCCACACCGCGCCCTGCTCGCTCTTGCCGAACTTGCCGCCATCGGCTTTGGTGAGCAGCTGCGCCGTGACGCCGAAGGATGCGGCTGGTGCGTCGCCCTCGCGCGCACCGCAGCGCCGGATGAGGTCGATGCCGCTGACGATGTTCCCGAACTGGTCGCTCCCACCGAGCTGCACCGTGCAGTGCTGCGTCCGGTGCAGGTGCAGGAAGTCGTAGGCCTGCAGGATCATGTAGCTGAACTCGGTGTAGCTGATGCCCTGCTCGCGGCTGTTCAGGCGGCTTGCCACGGAATCGCGCACGATCATCTGGTTCACGCTGAAGTGCTTGCCCACATCGCGCAGCACCTCGATGTAGCCCAGGCGACCGAGCCACTCACCGTTGTCGACGACGATGGCGGCGTTGGGCCCCGTGAAGTCGAGCATGCGCTCGAAGATCCGACGCTGCCCCGCGATGTTCGCCCTCACCTGCTCGGGATCCAGCAGTTGGCGCTCGGCACTCTTGCCGCTGGGATCGCCGATCAGCCCGGTCCCGCCGCCCACGACGACGATGGGCCGGTGACCCGCGCGCTGCCAGTGCGCCAGCAGCTTCAGGGCGACGTAGTTGCCCAGCGTCAGGCTGTCGGCCGTTGGGTCGAAGCCGCAGTAGGCAGTCCTGCACCCGCCGGCCAAGTGGGCCTCGATGCCCTCGCCCGCCGTCTGGGAGAGCATGCCGCGCCAACGCAGTTCATCGAGGAAGGACTGGGCCATGCGTCTATTGATAGAGCAACCTCGTCCATCGTGCGACGAGGATCGGCATTACCGGACAGTTGGGCAACAGACGTAACGATCCAACCACGACGGCTTCGTCGCCGCTCGCGAGGCAGAATCCACCGTCACGGCCCTTGCGGAGTGACGGCGTCGCCGCTAGCCTGCGCGACTCACAATTCAGTACCGCACGAACTACTGCGCACCCTTCGCTGTCCGGCGAAGGGCCTCGAGACCGGCGGAGGTCTGGCGTGGTGGGAGGTTCAAACGATGGCAAAGAAAGTCACAAAGGTCTTCAAGATCATGGCCCCCGGCGGCAAGGCAACCCCTGCCCCGCCGCTCGGTCCCGTCCTTGGCGCCAACGGCGTCAACCCCGGCCAGTTCATCACCAAGTTCAACGATGCCACGCGCGAGCTGAACGGCCGCGTCGTCGGCTGCATCGTCACGGTCTACGGCGACCGCACCTTCGATCTCGAGATCAAGTCCAGCCCGGCCAGCGAGCTGATCAAGGCTGAACTCAAGCTCGAGAAGGGTTCGGGCGAGCCGAACACCAAGAAGGTCGGCAAGATCACGCAAGCCCAGCTTCGCAAGATCGCCGAAGGCAAGATGAAGGACATGAACGCCGCGACGGTCGAAGCCGCCATGCGGGTGATCGCAGGCAGCGCACGCTCGATGGGCGTGACGGTGGAGAACTGAACCCATGGCCAAGAAGGTCGTCATCGGACACTCGAAGCGCGTGCGCTTCAACAACGATCGCCTCGTTTCGCAGGCGCTTGCCCCCAGCGACGCCGTCAAGGCGCTGCGCCAGTACAAGGCCCCCAAGTTCGACCAGACGGTGAACGTGGTGGTGCACCTGGGCATCGATCCCAAGGCCGCCGACCAGGCGCTCCGTGGCTCGATCGCGTTCCCCAAGGGCGTCGGCAAGAGCGCGCGGGTCGTGTGCTTCTGCAACGCTGACAAGGTCGCCGCGGCGAAGGCTGCCGGTGCCGTCGAGGCTGGCGCCGACGAACTCGTCGCCAAGATCGAAGGCGGCTGGATGGACTTCGACGTTGCGGTCGCCAGCCCCGACATGATGCGCGTGGTCTCCAAGCTCGGCAAGGTGCTCGGGCCCAAGGGCCTCATGCCCAGCCCGAAGGCCGGCACGGTCGCCCCCGACGTCGTCAACGCCGTCAAGGAGTACGCGGCCGGCAAGACCGAGTACCGCAACGACGACGGCGGCAACGTCCATTGCATCATCGGGAAGATGAGCTTCAAGGACGAAGACCTCGCCGAGAACCTCAACCACTTCATCCAGGTGATCACCAAGGCCAAGCCCGCCTCGGCCAAGGGGACCTACATCCGCAAGTGCGTCATCGCAGCGTCGATGAGCCCTGGCATCCAGGTCGCCCTCTGAGCCCCGAAGGAGCACTCCCATGAGCAAGACCATCAAGGACATGATCGTCCGTGAGTACAAGAAGCGCTTCACGGGCGTCGAAGGCGCCGTGCTTGTCGAACTGCGCGGCATGGCCGGCACCGACAACACCGGCCTTCGCCTGAAGATGCACGCCAAGCAGGTGCGCGTCACCGTCGTCAAGAACGCGCTGGCGCGCAAGGCCTTCGAAGGCACCGCCCTCGAGGTCCTCGCCCCCGGCCTCAGCGGCCCCACCGCGGTCGTCTATGGCGGCGACTCGGTCGTCGGCATCGCCCGCGATCTCGTGAAGATGGCCAAGGACCAGGAAGCGCTCGTCCTCAAGGGCGCGTGCATCGATGGCACCTGGTTCGGCGGCGACGCCGGCGTCAAGCGCCTCAGCGAATTCCCGACCAAGGAAGAAGCTCAGGCCAAGGTCGTCACCCTCGTCCTGTCCCCCGCTCGCAAGCTCATGGGCGCCGTCAAGGGCCCGGGTGGCCGCGTGATGGGCATCGTCAAGGAAATCGAGTCGCGCCTCGAAAAGGGCGAGACCATCGCAGCCAAGGCCGGCTGATCCACACAGACCACGTCAACCGCTGACCACTGGCCCCTCGGGGTTAAAAGCGCGGCGTTCGCGCTCCTCTGGAAGGCACGATTTGGAGAGTTCACCATGTCCGAGACCGAAACCAAGACGTTCGAAGCGAAGATCACCCAGCTGGGCGACTCGATTGCCTCCCTCACCCTGAAGGAAGCCGTCGACCTGGCTGATTACATGAAGGACAAGTACGGCATCGAGCCCGCCGCCGGCGGCGCGGTCGTGATGGCTGGCGGCGGTGGCGAAGCTGCCCCGGCTGCCGCTGCGCAGACCGAGTTCGACGTCGTCCTGGAAAGCTGCCCGGCCGACAAGAAGATCGGCGTCATCAAGGCCGTCCGCGAAGCGACCGGCCTCGGTCTCGCCGAAGCCAAGGCCCTCGTCGATGGCGCCCCCAAGGCCATCAAGGAGAAGGTCGAGAAGGCCGAAGCCGACAAGGTCAAGGCTGCCCTCGAGGCCGCCGGCGCCAAGGTCGCCGTCAAGTGACCCTCGGCTGGCCCCCGGCCAGCATGCCAATCCAGCATCGAGCCAGGCGCCCCGGACTCCGGGGCGCCTGTGCCGTTTTGGGGTCCGCAAGCACTCCAGGAACCCCCTCCGGGAACTCCGTCCCGAGTTGCAGAAATCACGGCATTCCCCCTATACTCCGGGACTTGGCGTTGGGACCCAATAGCACGATGAGGCCGATGCGGGCAGGTTGCGTAGCCAACCATGTCCCGCTCGTTGCTCTCGAGGTGCAGGCCCGGCGTCGCGCGCACCCCAACGAGTGAACGACAACATGGCGAACAAGAACGTGCGTGACTTCTCCAAGCGCGGCGATGCCGTCGCGGTCCCTGCCCTCGATCGCGTCCAACGCAACGCGTACGAGCGCTTCCTCCAACTGGGCAAGGACCCCGCCGACCGCGATGCGCTCGTGGGCCTCGAGAGCCTGCTGCGCGAGGTCTTCCCCATCGCGAGCTACGACGACTCGATGAAGATCGAGTACGTCCACTACTACTTCGGCGAGCCGCAGCACACGGAAGACGAGTGCCGCGAGCTCCGCCTCACGTACGGCATGCCGCTGCGCGTGAAGCTGCGCATGACCCGTGAAGGCAGCGCGGAAGTCATCGAGGAGGACATCTACCTCGGCGACATCCCGATCATGCTCCGCGGCGGCGAGTTCATCGTGAACGGCGCCGAGCGCGTGATCGTGTCGCAGCTCCATCGCTCGCCCGGCGTCGACTTCTCGATCGCCAGCTCGATCGGTGACCGCCCGCTGCACTCGGCGCGCATTATCCCCGAGCGCGGATCGTGGCTCGAGCTCGAGGTGAACAAGAAGGATGTCCTGGCGATGCGCATCGACCAGAGCACCAAGCTCGCCGCGACCACCTTCCTGCGCGCGCTCGACGAGCGCTTCGGCTCCACCGAGACGATCCTCAAGGCCTTCTACGAGGTCGAGGACGTCCGCGTCGAGAAGATCAAGCCGGAGTTCTATTCCGCCGAGCTCATCGTCGACAGCGACACCGGCGAGGAACTCTGCAAGGTCGGCGTGCCCTTCGGCGAGAAGACCGCCGAGATCCTGCGCCAGAGCGCCAAGGTCCTCAAGTCGGTGCGCTGCATCGTCAACCCGGGCGACCCGCTCATCCTGAACACCCTCGCCGAGGAGCGCCTGGACTTCCTGGCCGAGGCCACCGAGCACGAGGCCGCGCTGCTGCGCATCTACGGTCGCCTGCGTCCGGGCAACCCGCCGCAGATCGACAAGGCGCGCGACCTCTTCAACGAGAAGTTCTTCGACGACAACCGCTACCGCCTCGGCCGCGTGGGCCGGTTCCGCATCAACCGCAAGTTCGAGGACGATCCGGCCTACAAGGTCGTGGGCGAGAAGGCCGACAAGGCCATGTGCCTGCGCGCCGAGGACTTCCTCGCGGTGATCCGCTACATGCTCGAGCTGCGCAAGCCGGTCGAGAGCAGCAAGCGCCGCGCGCACGTCGACGACATCGACCACCTGGGCAACCGCCGCCTGCGCACGCTCGACGAGCTCGCCGTGGAGGAGATCCGCAAGGGCTTCCTGAAGCTGCGCCGCACCGTCCAGGAGCGCATGAGCGTGAAGGA